>CAXIBU010000160.1:0-7316 GCA_964021555.1 uncultured Verrucomicrobiales bacterium
TTTTCATGATTTCACATTAGTTAACATTTCAGTCCGGCGTTGATTGAGGCTAGGGGCCAGTCCGGCGGGGTAGATGTGTGGTTTTTTCAGGCGCTGACTGGATTTCGGGAGTTTAGTAAGTTCATCGGCGACGCGTGCGCGGATGGTATCTAGGTCCGGCAGCGTGCCTTGCACTTCACCGGAAACCATCAGAGGCTGTAGAAGTTCTTTGCTGATAGCATTCTGAGGGATTGTCTTTTGCTGAAGAGAGTTGTCGGGGGACGTGATTTCCATTAAATCAGGCAGAGGATCATCGATGTCGATAATGGCGTCGCCCAGATAGGTGCCGTCTTCCTCATATCGAAGCACTTGGAGCCTTCCCGGAATACTGCTTTTGGCTGCCTGTTCACTGCGCTTGATTCTGGGTGACCAGCTGGCGTCGGTCTCTTGGAGTGCGGCGAGTTTGTAGACTCCACCGAGGGCAGGTTGGTCTGCAGCAGTAACCAGATTGGTGCCTACTCCCCAGATATCAATTTTGGCTCCCTGTTGTTTCAGGGTTTCGATGATCTCTTCGTCTAGGTCGTTACTGGCGACGATCTTGACCTGATCGAAACCCGCAGCATCGAGTCTTTTTCGAGCTTCTTGGCTGAGCCATGCGAGGTCACCCGAGTCCAGACGGATACCTGATAGCTCGTGTCCATTATTACGAAGCTCTTTGCCAACCGTGATCGCCTTTTCAACACCCGCAAGGGTATCATAGGTATCCACTAGCAGGGTGCTATTGTCAGGCATGGCATTGGCGTAAGTTTGGAAGGCTTCGAGTTCATCATCGAAAGACATGATCCATGAGTGGGCGTGAGTGCCTTTGACGGGGATCCCGTATTTTTGTCCTGCTAGGACATTGGATGTTCCGACACAACCACCGATGTAGGCCGAACGACTCGCGAGGAGTCCGCCGTCTGGGCCTTGGGCTCGTCTGTAGCCAAATTCCAGCACGGGGTCACCTTCCGCAGCGCTACAAATTCGGGCTGCCTTGGTTGCGATAAGAGTCGAGAAGTTCACTAAGTTCAGTAGAGCCGTCTCTACGAGTTGTGCATGAAGTATGGGGCCTTCGATGCGCAGGATTGGCTCGTGGGGGAAGGCTAGGCTTCCTTCCGGCATCCCGTGAACGTCAAGATCGAGCTCAAGGTCGGTAAGATATTTTAGGAACTCGGGCTCGAATAGAAGTTGCCCATTGGCGGTGCGAAGTTGACCAAGGTAACTGATCTCATCAGCTGAGAACTTGAAGTCTTGTAACCACTCGATGGCTGGCTGGATCCCTGCTGCAATGGCGAAGCTTCCCTTGAAGGGGGCCTTGCGAAAGAATAGGTGAAACACCGAGCGCTGCTCATGTTTTCCTGCTCTCCAGTAGGCCGCAGCCATAGTGAGTTGATAGAGGTCGGTCTGTAATGGTGAGTTCATGAGAAGTATCGATTGTTTATAGTTCGAAGTTGATACCGGTAGCACTGAGCTCTTGGTAGCGCTTTTGGTCGAAACGATAGAGCCGAGCGGGACGATGAGGGCCAGTCTCGAAGTTATCAGTGCCTAGGATGAAGTCATAGGCTGTTGCCTTCTTGCGGAAGTTTCGCTTGTCGATGGGGCGATCGAGGATGGATTCGTAAAGGGCCTGCAACTGAGAGAGGGTGAAGGACTCGGGAAGAAGTTCAAATCCGACCGGTTGGTAGCGAATTTTGCCACGCAGCCGCTCAAGTGCCATGTCGACCATCTGTTGGTGGTCAAAGGCAAGGTCGGGTAAGTCAGATAGCGAGAACCATTGGGCATCGGCAGCATCAGTCCCGCCACTGGCTGGGTGCTGGTCGGGGCGCACTAGTGCTGAATAGGCGACGCTGACCACACGCCCTCGAGGATCACGGTCCACTTCTCCGAAAGTGAATAATTGTTCAAGAAAGACGGATTTCAAATCAGCCTCCTCAGCTAGTTCGCGGCGCGCGGCTTCGTTAAGGGTTTCGTCCATTTGCACAAAGCCGCCCGGTAGGGCCCAAGCTCCCTTGAATGGCTCGATTCCACGTTCAATCAATAGCAGTTGCAGCGCCCCGCCATCGAAACCGAAGACGATGCAATCGACAGTCAGGGAAGGGCGGGGGAATTCGTAGGTGTGACTCATGCTTGAACGAGTGATAGTGTCGAAATGACACTAAGTCAAGATGTGAATTTTCACGGGTCTTTTTGGAAAGCTCAAAGTGAGGCTTTGCTCAGTCCTCCAGCACCGCTTTGAGGTGGGGGGTGTAGAGGTTGGGCTCTAGGAGGAAGGAGTCGTGGCCTTTGTCGGAGTGCACGGTGATGTGCATGTTGTCGACGCCGACGAGTTCCAGGTTTTTGACGAGGACGGCTTGTTCTTCGGGGTAGAAGCAGAAGTCGGAATCGACGCTGAAGACTAGGAATTGGTGTCCGGCATCTTTGCAGACTTGGAGAAGTTCTTCGGGAGACTCCTTATCGCATTCGGCGACGGCATCGAAGCGGGACCAGAGGTCGATGATGCGCAGGTAGGTATTGGCATCGAAGCGTTTTACGAATTTCATGCCCTGATAGAGCATGTAGCTCTGGTATTGATCGCGGAGGTCATACCAGTCGAGGTGAGAAGGCTGCTCGATTTTATCGGCCTTGGCGCGTCGTTCGAAAGTGTCGAGATGGACGAAGGTCTTGTGCGAGATCATGCGAGCTAATGCCAAGCCGTGATTGGGGTAGTTACCCTCGTAGTAGTCGCCGCCGTTAAATTCCTTGTCGTTCTCGATGGCCATAATTTGCTCGAAAAGCAGGAGCCGGTTGAGAATGGTGGTCTTGAAGCCGGACAGCATCGGGACGACTTTGCGGACCTTTTCGGGGTAGCGTGTGGCCAGGGTGAGAGCCATGAGGCCACCGACGGAAGTGCCGATGGTCGCATGAAGTTGTTCGATGCCGAAGTGCTCGAGCAGGTGGAGCTGGCTATTAACGACGTCGGTGGTCCAGAGGTGGGGGAATTTGGACCCGAAAGGTTTTCCGGTCTCCGGATCGATCGAAGCCGGGCCGGTTGAGCCGTAGCAGCCGCCTAGGTAATTGGCACTGATGATGAAGAATTTATCGGTATCGATTGCTTTCCCTGGTCCGATAAAGTCCTCCCACCAGCCTTGGTGCATTTCAGGCTGCCAAAGGTCACCAGTGCCGGGGATTTCGGGGTTGTAGCCTTGGGCGTGGTGGCTCCCCGAGAGGGCGTGGAACAGGAGGATGGCATTCGACTTGTCGTCGTTGAGCGTGCCGTAGGTCTCGTAGGCGATCTGGGCATGCTTCAACTGCTTGCCGCCGCGCAGCTCAAAGGGCTGCTCGGGGGTGGCGATGGTGAGAAAATGAGTTTCGACTCTGTCCGTAGCTTCCGACATGTGGAGAGGGAACTACCAAGGTTTTGGCCGATTGGCAATCCGCCCTTTGCTTTGCCCTCGATCAGCCGAGCTGATCCGAACATGGCAATGGGGGCTATGGTCGGATCTTGATGCTGCTGAGCGGCAATCGGATGGCTGCGATGCCGCCTTTGGCGTAGCTGGCGGGACCTCCTTCGAAGAGGCAGATGACGTGGTTGTCATCAGTGACGGCTAAGCAGGAGTAGGCGGACGATCCGGCGTAGAGCAGTTGGCGAAAGGGCCACGACTTTCCGTCGTCAGCCGAGGCTCGGAGGGTCATTCCAGCGCGCCCTTTTCCGGCGGGGTTGCTGAAGAGGAGTAGTCGCTTGCCCTCTGCCTGATAGCTGATGAGGCTGGCCTGGCAGACGGGGTCTTTGAGTCCGTCGTCGTGGACGAGTTCGCTCCACGATGCGCCACCGTCCTTGCTGAAAGAGATCGCACGAAATCCTTTGCCCTTTTGTTGCATCCTCATGTTAAGCATGAGGCGTCCGTCGCTCAGTTCGACGAGTTGACTTTCATTGCAGCCCCCCCTGATTGGTTCGCTGGCCTTCCAGGTGAGACCGCGGTCATCGGAATAGATTGTGTGGACTCCGTAGTCGTGACCAGTCGTGTTGGCAAATGGGATGACCAGTCGACCGCTGAATTTCCCTTGCTGAATTTGAATGCCGATACCTGGGCCAGCGGCCATCCATCGGTAGCGTGACTCAGGGTTGGCGCTTGCGGTGATGTTTCTTGGCTCGGACCAGTTCTGGCCATCGTCATCGGAATGGGTGACAAATACACGACGTGCTGACTTTCCTTGAATGACGTGGTGCTCGCTATGGTCCATTTCACAAAAGACCATGATGATTCGGCCACTCTTCTGGTCAATGACCGGGCAGGGGTTACCGGCGGTTTGCTTGATGTCACGGAGGATCCTTAAGTCCGACCAAGTCTTGCCATGATCGGTGGAGCGTTTGAAAACTAAATCGATGTTACCGGAATCCCCCGCGTGATCCTTTCTACCCTCGCACGAGGCGATGAGCGTGCCCTTCTTGGTCTTGATCAATGAGGGGATGCGGAAGGTGTGGTAGCCATCGGAGCCAGAGGCGAAGACGTAGCCGAGCTTGGGCAGATCGGGTTCAGCTTGGCTGGTTAGGCAGCAGAGGGCGGAGATGACGAGTAGTTTGAGACAGTTGAGCGTTTTCATCGGATGAGCGAATGTTGGAGAAGCACGGCCTTTGTGCAAAAGGTGGTAAGTGGTCTGAGGAAAATACCACTCTGATTGATCGAGTCATCGCTTCACTGTTGAGTTAAGACTTTTGCGATCAATTCACCAAGCATCCATCTTTCTGAGCTATGACTTTCTCTAACTTCTTCTTTTTTCTAAGCTTTAGTCTACTGCTACTATCGCGGCTTTGGGCTTCGGATGTGGCGATTGACCCAGCCAAACCCGCCCTACTGCCGCGGCCTCAGGTTCTTGAATGGAAGGAGAGCGCAATCCAGTTGAGTTCGGTAAACGTCGAACTACCTTCATTGAAATCTGCCTCACTGCAGGGACAGCAGCTTAAAAAGGAACTGCGGGCCCTACTTGATGAGAATGGGATAGCTGTCGCGAGCGAAGCTTCGAGCAAGATCGTTTTCCGCTTAGGTGAGGTGAAGGTGCCTGGACATTGGAAAGGTCAGGACGCCGAGGCCTATCGACTTAGCTCGGGTGAGCGAGGGATCTTGGTCGAGGCGAACCAGTTGCTTGGGCTCTATCGGGGAATGCAAACGCTGCGCCAACTCGTGGTGAAGCATGAGGGGAGAGTCACGATAGCAGCCTGTGAAATTCGCGATTACCCAGCCTTCAAGATTCGAGGAGTGATGCATGATGTCGGCCGGAATTTTCAGACCTTGCCACAGCTGAAGAGGCAAATCGACGTGATGGCAAAGTGTAAGATGAACATCTTCCACTGGCATCTAACCGAATACCACGGCTGGCGTTTGCAAAGCCGCAAGTATCCCAGCTTGCAAGAAGACAAGGCGTTTAGTCGGTATGTGGGAAGTTTTTACACTCAGGAGGAGTTTAGAGAATTTTCCGATTACTGTTGGGCGCGAGGAATGACGATTATTCCTGAATTTGATTCTCCGGGGCATTCAGAGGCCTTCCGTAAAGGGCTTGGGCTTAAGAACATGAAAGATCCGAAGGCACTCGAGGCCATGGTGGGGCTGATCGATGAGCTGTGTGGTCTGGCCGACAAAGAACGCATGCCTTACATTCATGTTGGAACGGATGAGGTGCGTCATGCTGCTGAGCAGGTGGGGCCGGATTACCTGCCGGCGCTGCATGCGGCGATTCATCGCAATGGGCGTGAGGTGATTGGATGGGTCAAGGGCATGACAATCAAAGGAGATGCCAAGCAGATCCAACAGACTTGGGCTAGCTCGCGTCCGATCGCTGGTATGCGGCATATCGACTCGCGATCGAACTACGTCAATCACCTCGAAGCGCTCGATTTTGCAGCCCGCCTGTATTTTCAGCAACCTTGTCGAGTGCCGCATGGCGATGAACTGAACCTTGGGGGGATCCTCGCGCATTGGCCTGACATGCTGGTTGAGGATCAAGCGAAGACTTTGACCAATAATCCGGTGATCCCAGCAATTGTGGCGTATTCCGAGGCGGTGTGGAAAGGGGTCAAACAGGACAAGCCCGACTACTGGGCCAAGCTGCCAGCGGTCGGGACAGAGGAATTCGAAGCCTTTGCTGACTTCGAAGACCGAATCGCGGAACTGCGGGACCGTTTTTTTACCGACGTGCCGTTTCCGATGGTTAAGACGCATGAGATTGAGTGGCGTCTATTGGGGCCGGTAGATGCAACAGAAGTTCCTGAACTGGATCAGGCGATCATAAAGGACATCTACGAGCCAGATGGACGAGTCTACCGCTGGACCAAGCCGCTCCGAGGTGGAGCTATTCACATCAAGCACTTTTTCGGATTTCCCGGGCACTTGAAGAGCTTCGCCAAAGGGAAGGATGTCGTTTGGGGAAATAGCTATGTGTATAGTCCGATCGATCAAGTGGTCGGGGCCTGGATTGGCTTTAATACTTTTTCAACGTCGGATGATCGTTCTGGAGCGGCCAGCGAGGGAAACTGGAGTGCAAACCCTGATTGCAAAATCTGGATCAACGGAGAAGCGATAGCTGCGCCGGAGTGGATCAATCCGGGTAAGTCCGGCAAGGAGCATGCGCTCACCAATGAGATCTACAGCAGCCGCAAGCCGACCCCGATCCGACTTAAGAAAGGCTGGAATAGCGTGCTGGTCAAAGCTGGCTATCGTTGGAAGTGGGTGTTTTCGTTTTCGCCAGTGATGCCGCAGGGTGAAAGCTATCGCGAAATTCCGGGTCTCAAGTATTCTGCTCAGAATCCCGAAAAGTGATCAAACTGAGCCCTTGGGGCGGGGGGGGGAATTTGCTAGAGTAAATCTAATGATGGAACCGAGACAACGACTGGGAGGGATCGAGGCTGGCGGAACGAAGATTGTTTGTTCGCTCGGCGCGGAAAATGGCGAGCTCGAGGAGTCCGAGAGCTTCAAGACGGAATCGCCTGAGGTCACCATACCAAAAATTATCCAGTGGTATGAAAGTCGTGTCCTACCGGAGGCCTTCGGTGTGGGGACTTTTGGGCCTGTAAATTTGAATGAAGGGGCTGACTATGGCCGCATCGAAAAGACACCCAAGCCCGGCTGGGAGGGGTTCAGCTGGACGGAGGCTCTCCATCAGGCCTTTCGAAAACCCGTTGCCGTAGCGACTGATGTCGAAGCCGCTGGTTTGGCGGAATGGAAATACGGCGTGGGACGAGGCCAGCGGCTGATTGTTTATTATACAATTGGGACGGGGATTGGTGCCGGGATTTTGCTCAACGGCGAATTTCTAAGAGGCAGAGC
>CAXIBU010000161.1:0-7194 GCA_964021555.1 uncultured Verrucomicrobiales bacterium
TTCTCACTTCTCACTTCTCACTTCTCACTTCTCACTTCTCACTTCTCACTTCTCAGCGAACAACAGCCGCCACCACGGAAACTTCGACCAAAAGCTCTGGTCTCGCCATCCGGGCTTCGACGCAGGCACGTGCTGGAGCGTGCCCCTCTGGCACCCAGGCATCCCATACGGCATTCATGGCGGCAAAGTCCTTCATGTCCCGCAGGTAGACGGTAGCTGAGAGCATGTGCTGACGATCCGAACCAGCCTGAAGGAGCAGCTCATCTACCTTTTCAAGCATTGTCGCCGTTTGCTCAGTGATGTCCCTGCTAGCGTCCTTACAAACTTGCCCGCAAAGATAAATCGTTTCGTTATGAATGACGATCCGGCTCATCCGGGCCTTTGTTTCTTGTCGCTGAATGCTCATGGCCCCGTGTTAGCCTGCTTTTGAAAACCTGAACAGTTCATTCTCCCCCGTCGTGACTATTGCTCAAACCAGTCGAGCAGGGCATCCAGGTCGTCTTTTCTAGCGTATTCGAAATGCAAAATCCTCCGCTGCGAAGGGAGCTCGGAACGACGTGAGGAATGCAGGATCAGTGGCGACATGAGCAGCACATCACCAGCGTGACATTCGCAGGTGACGGCCATTCCTTTGTCTTGGTCGACGACGGATTCTGCTGACAGCTTGCCCTTCCGGTGGCTGCCGGGAATAACTCGAAGAGCACCGTTACTGGCGGGTGTCTCATCTAGATGGATGCGGACAGTGACCATGTTCTCCAAGAGCGAGACCGGAGGCTGCACGTGAGGCGCCCCGTCTTTGTAGGACCATGGTCCGTAAGCATCGACCTCCTCTGCCGCCGCCACCGCGATAGTCAGATCCTGATGCCATGGCACCGGCCAGTTCTCGGAGCTGGTTTTGTCAAAGAGGATGCTGCGAACAGGTCGCAAGTTCGGGGGAAGCATCGAGAGGACGAGCTGCGACGTGCTCAGCGCATCGAATCGACCGCTTTTCGCCCGCAAATGCCGCACACAGATTGACCCAGCGGCCTGAGCTACAGCGGCAGCCTCCTCGCGGAATTCGGTCAGGTCTTTCCCCTTAAAAATTCCGCGATGAATTTCGAATCCATCTTTCGACAAGCTAGTTGCGGTCATGGGTGGAAGAGCTTTTCCGCCAAATGCGGGTAGAACACCCATGCTTCATCACCGATGAACAAACAACTAATAACTTTTTACCCAATCAACTTTCAGAGCAAACTCACCTGGTTTCTTGTCGCCCAAGAGAATGCCAATCTCAGTGACCTTGGTGAGGTCTAGCTCGGGTCCCTTTAGTTTCATGCCGCGCCAACCGGGCTTCATGGAACTGAAGGGAACCTTGACCTCGGTCCACTCGCCTTTCTTAGTTTCAAAGTCCGCACGGTAGGCAATTCGGGATCGGCGATAAGTGGCGTCGGTGCTGACCCGCAGTTGGTAAGTTCTGCCATCACCAAGAACCCGCAAAACCAAGCCTTCGGAATCGCTGAGGTCTCCGCTGAAATCTCTGGTGCGAATCGATGAAAATCCGCCATTATTCTCGAGTGAAAGGGTGCCGGAAAAGTGCAGGAACCCTTCTTTGACTTCCGGTCCGCCTTTCGACCTACCTCCCATCACCGTGTCGTTGACCGAGACCCATTTGGGCTCATTTGCGTTTTCTTCGAAGTTCCACTTGAGCTCCGCCGCGGTAAGAATGCTGGATCCACAGATGAACATGGCACTAATGATTGATTTTGTCATAGTTGCAGAAGTTCGGCGGGGTTCTCACAATGTCAAAGGACTAAATCACCGCAGTTCTTTTTTGCTTTTTTGCGCACTAATACATGATAACACCCCTAAGAATCCGATCAGACCGCATCACTTCCACCGATCCCAGCCATCCAAAATGAAACGACCGTTTTTACTTTCAATATTTTGTTCTGTCGCGCTTCCAGCTTACGCGGCCACGACTTTTACTGGCTCGACGTCGGCGGACTTCGCCGTCGCTGGCAATTGGGACAATGGCGTTCCAGCGACTGGCAACGATGGATTGATCGATTCCGGGGAAAACGCCGAAATCACCTCACCTTTCAACATCGGAACGGGAAATCTGACGCTCGGTAGTGCGTCCACTTCGGGCACACTGACGATCAAGGCAGGTGGCAGCCTGACAACCGTCAACGGATTCGGGAGCCTACAGATTGGCTCCGGCGCAGGATCGACTGGCTCGCTCGTCATTGAGAATGGCGGACTTCTCGACGTGCTGGGATTTGGGGCCGATGTTTTCATTGGAGAACTCGGTGGTGGAAGCGGTCTATTGGAGGTCCAAGCTGGCGGCACCCTAATTGCCAACAAGGCCTTGGAAATCCTGAATGGAAGCCTTTCACTGGCCTCCACCGCTACCTTTAATGGGATCAAAGACGAACTGGTAGTCGAATCCGGAGCCGACCTCGAATTTGATATCGATGGAACCACTCTCGCGACCATCGCTGGCTCAAATGTCCAAGTGGAGCTCGGAGCCAGTTCCTCACTGACACTCAATTTCGCTGCCGAGCCGAACACTGGGGACAGCTTCGCATTAATCACAGATGTCAGCGGTTTCACTCAGATTGGAGGAATCGGCTCAGGCACCTTCGGCAATGTCATCGCGACAGGCTTGGCTAGTGATCAGGCTATCGAGCTGGATTATGGGGTGGAGACACCGAATCAGCTGACAGCAACAGTCATCGCCCCGCCAAGGCCTGCTCACTTTGACTTTGGCGACGGATCAGTGGATAACAATACGGGTGTTGCTGCCAATGTCGTGATCACTGAGTCTGCGGCTCTCGCTCCAATCGTCAGCACCGTCAATGGTGTGCAAATGACTCTCTCCGGCCAGGTAACGGGCTCGGGCACCTACGGATCGAATTCGCAGGGCTTTGGCGTTTTTACCAGTGGCGGAACGACTGGGACAAACGGTCGTCGGGTCGACGGCAGCGCTGGTGAATCAGTCGAATTTAGTTTCGATCGCACGGTGACCTTGGATTCTCTCCGTCTCGGCAGCTTCACCAATGGCGAGACCCTTGAGATCAGCTTCGTTTCAGGCACAGACCCCTTCGCTGGCTCGAGCTTCACCTTCACGAGCGACGGCACCCAGGGCCCGACCACTGACATTCCTCTAGGATTCGGAGTGGTGGCAAATACGGTGCTTCGCTTCAGCACCTCAAATTCGATCGACTCAGGCATCCTTTGGAATGACTTGAGGGTCACGACAGGCCTCCCCCCAGCAGGCGGCTTTGAATCCTTGGCTTCATTTCCAAGCGGGGCGCTTATCGAACAATCATCGGGCGGCACGGCCCCGAGCGCAATCCCACTATCGCCAGCAAACCCCGTAGGGCAGAGTTTCTCTCTAGCTGCTGAAACTGAGCTGGAGTCAATCGTTCTCGAGATCGCCAGTGTGACCACGCCAGGGAATTTTAACGTGGTGGTTACCCGCGGGATCAACCACCAGCCGTGGCTGACACCGGCCTTTCAGGAGTCGTTCACCATCCCCGCCTCTTTCCCAAGTAGTGGAGGCCTGTTCCGCTTGAATCTCAGCTCACCGGTGACGCTTGACCGCGGCACTTGGACCATCACCCTGCTCCCCACCTCTGGCGATTGCACACTCGTGGCCGCCACTGATGAGCTCTACCCCGAGGGAGCCCTCATTACCAACAACGCGAGCACCAACAATCGCTGGCAAGCCGTCGATGGAGGAAATTCAGACTTGGTTTTTGGTCTTTTCGGCACCCAACAAACACCAGCTCCCGCCCCAAATTCGAAACCCAATATCCTATTCATCGTCGCGGACGACCTGGGATGGACGGATATCGATGCTGGCCCGACCGGCCCTAACGTCATTAATGGAACCTCCTACGCATCCGATTTCTATCAAACACCAAATCTGAGACGTCTGGCTCAGCAAGGGCTGTCTTTCACGCACTGCTACGTGCATCCCAACTGCGCCCCGACCCGCACCACCCTATTTTCGGGCCAATACTCGCCACGCTCGGGCAATGGCAACTACGTTGTCAGTAGTCTTAACCGAGGTGCCAATTCACCACCACTCGTCGGTCCATCACAAACCGAAGACGTTCCAGTCTCTCACACGACTCTCGCGGAAGTCTTCCAAGGGCAAAATTACATCACCGCGCATTTCGGAAAGTTTCACGTGGGTGGGCACGAAGGAGGTGAATCGACTTTGCCGCTCAACGCGGGCTTCGACTTTAACTTCGGAGGTCAGAAAAATGGCAACCCCGGGAACTACTACGCTTCAAACCAACAATTTAGTGGCAATGTCGGACCGGAACTCGACTTATTCGCTGCCGACTACACTCAAGCCTACCTCGATGAAGTTCTCAAAGGCCCAAGCGGAGATCCTCTGAATACCCGGGCTACCAATGCCAATGATCCCGATCTTATCCTCGATCCCAGCAACCCCAATGGAGCAAACAAATTCCTCACCGATGCAATGGGTGATGCCGCGATGGCCTTCATCGAAGATCATGAGCGCGGTAGCCTGAAAGATCTGCCATTCTACATGCAGTTCCATTTCTACGCGCCGCATACCCCCACCCAATCTCGATTCGACCTTCAGGAGAAATATCGTAATCTACCCAATGGCACGACTCATTCAAGCAATGCCTACGCCGGCTTGCTGGAGGGCATGGACCAAACCATCGGACGTCTCCTTGATAAGCTCGACGATCCCAATGGCGACGGCGATACCTCGGACTCGATTCGTGACGAAACTCTAATTATCTTCATCTCCGACAACGGAGGCACCACCCCGACTGATAACGAGCCACTCAGGGCGATCAAAGGCACCTTCTTTGACGGAGGCATGCGCGTTCCCATGATTGTCTCGCAGCCCGGCACCGTTCCAGTCGCAGCGCAAACCGATAGCTTGGTCCACGCGGCGGATTTTTATACCAGCCTGGTCGACTACGCAGGCTATTCCCTTCCAGCCGGGATCAACTTCGATGGCGAATCATTCGCCGATCACATTCGCAATCCCGTCGCCAACCCACGTGAACGCAGCACCTTCTTCTATCACTTCCCTGGCTATCTGGACAACCGCGCCCGACCAGTTGAAGTCGCAATCAAGCGAATCGATGGCAAAGATTATAAGCTCATCTACAACTACGATCTGACCTACCGCGGGAACAACCCTCCAGCTGAGCACCTCAAGGTCTTGAGCAGCCCATGGGAGCTCTACAACCTGACTGACGACATGAGTGAGTCTAACAACCTCATGAATGGCACTTATTCGAACCAGCTCCTCTATGGCGAAATCGCAGACCAAATGGCTGCTGAGATCAAGCAATGGCTGGAACAAGGTGGTAGCGATTGGAACCTCGCACCGTTGACATTTCGATCCTCAGGACAACAAGTCCCCAACCCGCCCGCCGACGTGCCCGACGTGACTGTCCCTCAAGAACAGACTTTCCGACCCACCTCATTCAGCGAAGACCTCGCGCAACAAGAAGTCACCATCACCTGGAACAGCGAAGCTGGCTCAAAATACCGAGTCCAAGTCTCCGAAGACCTCGCAAGCGATTCCTGGGAAGAGATTGGCAACCTGATCACCGCGACCCAGGCCAGCACCACCGCAGTCGTAAGCGATCCTTCCATAGACGGAGAAACCCGCCGCTTCTACCGCATCGTCCTCGTCCCTTGAGGCCACATGAAAGAACTGTGAGGAGGATGGGTATCTCTATTCATGATTTTAAGAACCCTTGTTCTTCTTGCGGTCGCCCTTTGCTGGAGTAGCCATGCTGCCGAGAAGCCGAACATCGTGCTATTCGTCACCGATGACCAGAGCCCGATTGCCGGTTGCTATGGATCACCGGTGATCCAAACCCCACATCTGGACCAACTGGCCAAAGAGGGCACGCGTTTCACTCACGCCTTTGCGACCACAGCCTCATGCTCGGCAAGCCGCTCGGTGATTCTAACCGGTCTTCACAATCATGCGAATGGCCAGTTCGGGCACGTTCATGACTACCATAAATTCGAGACCTTCAAGTCATGCGCGGCACTAAGTCTCCCAAATCAACTTCGCTCGCTCGGCTACCGCACCGCTCACATTGGCAAGCTCCACGTCGCACCCGAGGTCGTTTATCAATTCGACGAATACCTACCCGAAACCGGCGGCGGCCACAACACCCCGGCATGGGTCAAGGGCTGCAAGAAGCTAATCGAAGACCCTTCGGATAAGCCATTCTTCCTCAATTTCTGGACCCATGATCCTCACCGCAGTGGCGGCATCGATCGGGGAGCACCCGAGAAGCACAAGCCCAACCTTTTCGGAAATCCGCCAGTTGGTGAATCCTATCCGGGAACCGAGGAAGTCGTCTACGATCCCGCCGATGTCGTCGTGCCCCCTTTCCTGCCGGACACCATCGAATGCCGACGCGAAATCGCTCAATATTATCAGAGCTGCACTCGCACCGACAAGGCTCTCGGGAAGTTAGTTGCCGCGCTGAAAGCCGCAGGTAAATACGAGAATACCATCATCATCTTCACCGCCGATCACGGCATGGCTTTCCCAGGTGCGAAAACGACCGTCTACGAAGCCGGACTTCGCGTGCCTTTTGTCGTCCGCATGCCAGGCACCAAAGGCGGTGCGGTTAACGATGCAATTCTTTCGCACATCGACATTACGCCTACCCTGTTGGATGCCGCTGGTGGTCTGGGTTCAAAATTCAGCGCCCCAAAAAGAATGCTTCCAACCCCTGAACGGGGGCGTGGTGAAAACCCTGGATTCAAATTCACCAGCTACCACGGGCGATCTTGGCTGGGGCTTCTCGGCACGGATAAGTCCGAGGGCTGGGATGAAGCATTCGCTTCGCACACCTTTCACGAGATACAAATGTATTACCCCATGCGGGCGATTCGAGGAAGACGCTACAAGCTCATCTGGAACATTGCATCCCCCCTGCCCTATCCCTTCGCCTCCGATCTTTGGGTTGCCTCAACCTGGCAAGCTCAGTTCCAGAAAGGCCCCGCAGCCAAATACGGACAGCGCAGCGTCGATTCATACATCCACCGCCCCGCTTTCGAGCTCTACGACGTATTGAAGGATCCAGCAGAGTCCAACAATCTAGCAGACGATCCGGAATTTGCTGAGATCCTAGCCGAACGAAAGTCCCGCATGAAGCTCCTGCAAAAGAAAACCAAAGACCC
>CAXIBU010000162.1:0-7105 GCA_964021555.1 uncultured Verrucomicrobiales bacterium
GCGTTTAAGCTTTCCGCTGCTTCAGCCACTCGGTGACTTCGGCGAGGTTCTTGGTGTTTACGACGTCTTCCTTTCTCAGCCAGCCCTTGCGGGCCAGGCGGATGCCGTAGGCGAGAAATTGCAGTTGTTCGGTGCGGTGCGCATCGGGGTTGATCGAGGTTTTCACGCCCTTGTCGCGAGCTTGCTTCCACCAGCGCCAGTCCATGTCCAGGCGGATCGGATTGCAGTTGAGCTCGATGATAGTATCGGTCTCGGCTGCGGCTTCGATCACGGCATTGATATCGACGGCATACGCCTCGCGCTTGAGCAACAAGCGCCCGGTCAAGTGACCCAACATGGTCACATGCGGATTCGAGATCGCGCGAATGATCCGTTCCGTCATCTCTGCCTCCGGCAAAGTGAAACTGTTGTGAACCGACGCTACACAGTAGTCGAGTTGTCCTAAGATTTCATCTGAAAAGTCGAGTGATCCATCCTTCAAGATATCGACTTCCGATCCCGCGAAGATTTTGAAATTCAGCCCCTTCTGTTCAAATTCGTCGTTCAGTTCGCGAATTTCCTCCACTTGTTTGAGAAGCCGTTCTTCATCTAGGCCGTTCGCTTGAAACGAGGCCTTCGAGTGATCCGCGATTCCAAGGTATTCCAGCCCATGATCCATCGCAGCCTCGGCCATTTCGCGCAGTGTATTGCGTCCGTCGGAGGCAGTGGTGTGATTGTGGAAGGTCCCGCAGAGTTGCGAGAGCTCGACCAAGTTCGGCAATTCTCCCGCTTCCGCCGCCTCGATCTCGCCGCGGTTTTCGCGCAACTCGGGCGGCACCCAGTCGAGCCCAAGCTCACGATAGATTCCGGCTTCGTCCTCGATGTCCGGCGTGGGATCCTCGCGGTCGGAGCCCTCCACTGGCTTTAGTCCATATTCATTGAGGCTGAGCTGTTGCTTCAGCGCCCGCCCGCGAAGTGCGACATTGTGCTCCTTGCTGCCGCTGAAATATTGCAGGGCGAAGGGATACTCCGCATTACTTACTACCCGCAGATCGCATTGCAGCCCATTGTCCAGGCGCACGCTCGACTTGGTCTTGCCGTGAGCGATCACGTCTCCGACCTCGTCCTGATTGACGAAGAAATCCGAGACCTCTTCGGGTCGGGAACTGGCCACCAGGAAGTCGACATCATGCACGGTCTCCTTCGAACGCCGGTATGAGCCTGCCGCTTCCGCCCGAATCGTGGCATCCAGGCCCTTGAGCCGCTCCAAAAAGGTCTCAACCAATGGTGCAACGCTCCCAAGACGGAACCGATCCGCGAATTTTTCACGCTGCTCGATCGCCGCCACGATCTTCTCGGCCGTCTTTTTGCCAAACCCCGATAACTGCGATACCTCGCCGCTCTCACAAAGCTCCCTCAGGCGGGCGACGGAATCGACCTCAAGCTTGTCGTAGAGTGCCTTGATCTTCTTCGGCCCCAGACCTTGAATTTCGAACAATTCGAAAAGCCCTTGCGGAAATTCGGCGCGCAATGATTGGTGGAAGCCGAGCTCGCCGGTCGTGGCCAGTTCGTGGAGCTTGTCCTGAAGCGCGGACCCGATGCCTTTGATCCCGTCTAAGTCGCCCTCTTCAGCACGCTTAACGATGTCACCATCGAAGCTGCGAACGATCTCAGCCCCATTCCGGTAAGCTCGGGTTTTGAAAGGATTCTCCCCCTTCAGCTCCATCAAAGTAGCGATCTCTTCCAATACCTCAGCCAGGTCATCACGGGTCACATTTGCCATGCCCCACGCTCCACTGAAATAGTCGGAGGGTCAAAGAGAACCTCACTTGGCGCCAAGGAAAAGAATCGCCGGCATTGACGAAAAATCGTTCAGCTGCCCCAGATTCCCTGGGGCAGCCGGAAGAGTGAGCGCCGGGACCGGTAAGACCTTACAAGCTGACCGGAGTCGCCTGGTGGATCGATGGATTTTTCGCCAGTGCCTCGAGCAAGCTAGCCGAGGGCTGGGAATCCAGTTCGATCAAGGTCAGTGCACGCCCGCCCTGAGCTTCGCGGCTTAGGGACATGTTGGCGATGTTGAGCGATTCCGTTCCGAGCAGGGTTCCGACCAAGCCAACGATCCCAGGGGTATCATCATTCTCAACGACGAGCAGCTGACCAGTGGTGCTGGCCTCGACCCGGTGTCCGTTGATCTCGACGATGCGCGGGGTATTTCCGAAGAAGGTGCCGGAAGCGCTGTAGCGGTCTTCGCCCTTGACCACTTCGACCTGCAATAGCTCGGTGAAGTCGGCGTCTTCAGCCATACTACTCTCGGTGACACGGAGCCCCATTTGCTTGGCAAATGCGGTGGCATTGACGAGATTAACCTGAGATTCCTGCCGAGCATTCTCGAGGTAGCCAACGAGCACCATGCGAGTGATCAAAGCGGTATCCAGATCAGCGATGGAGCCGTAGAAATTGACGCGTAGGGCATCCGCCTGCGAAGGAGCGAGCTTGGCTAGGCTACGGCCCAGGGCCTTGGCCATGTCGAGGATGGGACCAAGCTCTTCGAGGGTCTTGCCATCGAGGCTGGGCATGTTGACTGCGTTGGTGATGCTGCCTTCTACGAAGAAAGACAGAATTTGCTCCGCCACTTGGATTCCCACGTTCTCCTGAGCTTCAGCGGTGGAGGCACCGAGGTGCGGGGTGAAGACGACTTTTGGATGACCGAATAGAGGATCAGAGATATTTGGTGGCTCAACTTCGTAAACATCGAGACCAGCGCCAGCGACGTGGCCGGATTCGATCGCGGCGGAGAGCGCTGCTTCGTCAACAAGACCACCACGGGCGCAGTTAATAACGAGCGCACCGGGATTCATGAGAGCTAGGCGCTTGGCATCAACCAAGTGCTTGGTCTCATCATTGAGCGGCATGTGCAGGGTGACAACGTCCGCACCGGTGAGAGCTTGATCAACACTTTCTGCGAGCTCGACTTTCAAAGAGCTAGCGCGGGAGGCGCTTAGGAAAGGATCGTAGGCAACGACGGTCATGCCGAATGCTTGTGCGCGCTTGGCAAATTCGGAACCAATCCGGCCCATCCCAAGAACGGCGAGACGCTTCTGATTGAGCTCGACCCCCTGAAAGGCCTTGCGTTCCCATTTTCCGGCTACGATCGAGGCATGCGCCTGTGGAATATTGCGAGCGAGAGCGGTTAACAGGGAAAAGGCGTGTTCTGCGGTCGAGATGGTATTTCCCGTCGGAGTGTTCATCACCACGACCCCATGGTCAGTGGCGGCCTCACGATCAATATTATCGACACCGACGCCTGCACGACCAACGGCTTTCAGACTGCCATTGGAGGCATCGAAAACATCGCGACCAACTTTGGTCTGTGAACGGACGACTAGACCTTCGTAGTCACTGATAACCTTCAACAGATCCTCGGGACTGATGCCAATTTTGACGTCGACGTCGAGGTCCGGGTGTTGTTTCAAAAGCTCAATTCCGACCTCTGAGATCGGATCCGACACGAGAATTTTGTGTTTAGCCATGCTTGGGCGGAAGCTAAGTCGATAGCCTGGCAGCGTCAAAGCCTAACTCGGCTTGCTATGACGCATGTGTCATGGAATTTGCGCACCGCTCGCAGCAATCCCATAAGGTCAGCGCCACCTTAATTACTCCGCCCCTTTGACCAGGGCCAGGGCTTCCTCGATCTTAGGGTTCACTTCAAATGCCAGCCCCTCAGCCGCCATCGCCAGCGCATTTTGCAGGGCCAGAGCGGATGAGCCGCCGTGAGCAATGATGCAAATTCCATTCACCCCGAGCAGCGGAGACCCACCGACACTTTCGTATGAGGCGCGTTTCTTGACCGCCTTGAAGGCACCCTGCGACATCGCCGCCCCCATCATGCGGAAGGGACTGCGCTTGAGCTCGACTTTCAGCCACTTGGTAAAAGCCTTGGCAGTCGCTTCACACGACTTGAGGATGATATTGCCCGTAAACCCATCGGCCAGGGCCACATGAACCTCAGTATCAAAAAGATCGTGACCCTCGATGTTACCGAGGAACTTGAAAGGGGCCTTTCCACTGGCTTCCAGCTCTTTCAACAAGGCAAACGTCTCTTTGGTAAAGGCGGTGCCTTTCTCGTCCTCTTCGCCGTTGGACATGAGCCCGACTTTGGGCGACTCAATCCCCATGACCTGCTTGGCATAGACCGCACCCATCACCGCGTATTGCACGAGGTGCTCGGGGGTCGCCTCTGGATTTGCTCCAGCGTCCATGAGGTTACAAATGCCGTATTCGTTCGGCAAAGGAGAAGCGATTCCAGCTCGTTCGACCCCTTTGAGCAAGCGAAGCTTGAGCGTGGCACAGGCGACTGCTGCCCCGGTATTGCCCGCACTGACGACCGCACCAGCATCGCCGGATTTGACCAAATCAGTCGCTACGGCTACCGAGCTGTTGCGCTTGCGGCGTAGGGACTTTGCCCCACTTTCATTCATCTCGACCACCGAGTCGGCATGCACTAGTTCGATCCGCGAGTCCTTGAGCCCTTCGGATTCAATCAGCTTCTTAAGCTCAGCCTCATCCCCGACGAGAAACAACTTCTCCAGGGATCGGTTGTTGGCGAGGAAGTCCCTCGCTCCTTGAATGGCGACGAGTGGAGCGTGATCGCCACCCATGGCGTCCAGTGCAATTTTCATGAAAGTGTAACGTAGAAAAGATCCGCCCCGGTTAAGGGCGGATCGCAAATAAAATCGTGTTGTCTGGATTCACCCGAAATCAGCCAAGAACGGCCAAGCTCTGTTGGGTGAAGCAAATCAGAAGCTATCGATCTCAAGGACCTGGCGATCGCGGTAAGTTCCGCAAGATGGGCAGGCGATATGAGAAGGAACGCGGGAACCGCACTCAGAACAGGTTTTGAGCTGTGGTGCACGCCAACGATTGGCGCCGCGGCGTGAGCGGGATTTTTGCTTGGAAGTTCTGCGCTTTGGAACGGCCATGGGTCAAAGTGTATTAAGGTTTATCCTCGTCGGTATCAGAATTCTGGAAGCCATCAAGTGCTCCCCAGACATCCTTCGTTTCCGGCGGGGGGGAGGGGTCTACATCATCATCATCGGGTTTGTCCACTGCTAAATAACGAGAATCGATCTCAGAGTCCATCGGCTCATCGGCATCGTCGCATTTCGGATAGGCAGGGAAGGCAATCAATACCTCCTCACGCAAGGCTTCCGTAGCATCCACGGAGCTCTCATCACCGACCTCGATCGAAATGGCAAATTCCGACAAATCGATGGTCTGGACGAACCTTTCCAAGGTCCTCACGCACTCAAATTCGATCGGAGCCGCCACTTGCCCTTGCAACAATAGTTCAGATCCGAAACGCGTCGCGTAAAGATCGTAGCGGACTGGCCCGGCAGGCTCCGAGCTTTCCTCATCCAACTCGAAGAAGCTAGGATCCAACTCACCAGAAAGGGAGACCCCCTCTTCGGGCAAGGTCGCTAGGTCAATTAAAAGTCGTTTTTCCACACACCAAGGCTACGCCTGCATTCGGAAAGGTCAATCACGTAGCGCGCCCATCGCCGCTACTGTCACCGCCCCTGAATTTTCCTGAGCTTTTTCCTGTAATTATCAGAATTTAGCGGTTCTCTTGGGCGCACATGAGCAAGGTTACGCCAGGACAGCGATGGATCAGTGAAAGTGAGCCCGACCTCGGTCTCGGAACCCTTTTGAGCTTCGGTTACGGCCGTGCCGAAATCCTCTTCCCAGCGACTGGAGAAGTTCGTGAATACGCCACCTCGAACGCCCCACTGCGCCGGATCAAATTCGAAGCTGGCGACCAACTGCAAATCCAGTCCGGCGAAGAGCTCACGGTTAGCTCCGTCCGCGAAGAGGAAGGACTTCTCGTTTACCAATGCGGTGACCAAGAAGTGCCCGAGAATGACCTCTTCGATAAGATGAGCTTCAGCAACCCCGGCGAACGAATCATCTCCGGTCGGGTCGATGACTACCGCAGCTTTTCTCTTCGAGTCGAAGGTCTGCGCCACAAGGCCAAGATCGCCGGCTCGCCAGTGCGCGGCTTCACGGGTGGCCGCATCGACCTGATCCCGCACCAGCTCTCCATCGCCGATGAAGTGACCAAGCGCCTGCGACCACGAGTTCTTTTGGCCGATGAAGTCGGGCTCGGCAAGACCATCGAGGCCTGCCTCATTCTCCAGCGCCTGCACCTCACCCATCGCGCGGATCGAATTTTGATCCTGCTGCCTGAATCCCTGGTGCACCAATGGTTCGTCGAGCTGCTGCGCCGCTTCAACCTACTCTTCAGCCTCTTCGATGAAGAGCGCTGCGCCGCTATCGAGAAGGACGACCCAACGGCCAATGCTTTCCTGGATAGTCAGCTCGTCATTTGCTCGCTCGACTTCGCCACCAGCAGCGCGGACCGTCGCAAGAAGTTAGCCGCAGCCGAATGGGATCTCCTCATCGTCGATGAAGCCCACCACCTCGAATGGACACCCGAGAAGGCGAGCCCAAGTTACAAGTTGGTCGAGAAGCTGGCCTCCGAGGTTGATTCCCTCCTCCTGCTCACCGCCACTCCTCAGCAGCTCGGGCCCGAGGGCCACTTCGCCCGCCTGCGCCTGCTGGAGCCCGAGCGCTATCAGGACCTGGAAGCCTTTAAAGACGAATCCAGCGAGTATGAAATTCTCGCCGAACTGGTGGACCGCGTGGTCAAGGGCGAGAATCCTCCACTCAAGGACTTTGCGATCTTCACTGAAAAATCCGCGCAAATTCGCGAACTCGCCGATGCCTTCATCGCCGAGCCCGATGCGAACCGCGAGCGCCTCACTGGTGCCCTGCTCGATACCTTTGGCACAGGTCGCGTCCTATTCCGCAATACCCGCGAGGCTCTCACCGGATTCCCCGAGCGTATCGCCCACCTGAGCGCCATAGCCCCCGAAGTTCATAACACCGAACTGGAATCCAAGCTCGATTGGCTCGCCGACCAAATTGAAGAGCTTAAAGGCTCAAAAATCCTGCTGATCTGCCGCACCCGTGAAATGGTCGCCGAGATTGCCGATGGCATCCAAGATCGCATCGCCGTTGACGTTGCCCAGTTCCACGAAGAGCTGACCTTGATCCAGAGAGATCGAAA
>CAXIBU010000163.1:0-7094 GCA_964021555.1 uncultured Verrucomicrobiales bacterium
AGCACCTGGAGACCTGGTCGCAGTTTTGTATCGATCAGCTCACCGAGCGCTGAATTCGTAGGAAAGCTCCCATCACCGCCCCTTGCATTGCCAACAAATGGCGCGATGTTCGGGCTGAGTGATAGAGATAGAATACAGAGGAAGCGTCCGGATTCCGGAGGCGGGCTTGCAGTTGGACCCACGGCGTCCGAGCGAATTTGCCTTCGTATCGCATGCGCACGCAGACCACTTCGGGCGTCACCAGAAAGTGATCTGCTCGAAAGAGACGGCGGGGCTGCTGCATGATCGCTTCGGGCTGGCCAAGCGGGTCATCACCAGTCTCGACTGGGGCGAGGAGTGGCGGTCAGGTGGCTTCGTTTATCGCTTGGTTCCCGCGGGGCACATCTTTGGCTCGGCGATGTTGCATTTGACCCGTGAGGCAGACGGCGAGAGCTTGCTCTACACGGGAGATTTCAAAGTCACGACGGGCCGTTACGCGGAGCCACCCGAATTTCCCAAGGCGGATACGCTGATCATGGAGACGACATTCGCGCTGCCGAAATACGTCTTTCCGCCGCGGTTGGAGGTGGAATCCGATATCATCAACTTTGTAAACGACTGTTTCGCTGACGGTGAATGGCCGGTCCTGTTTGGCTATTCCTTGGGCAAGGCACAGGAAATTCACGCGATTGTCGATGCCCACGGGATCTCAGTGGTGCTGCACCCGACGGTCGCCAAAATGACTGATGCCTGCCAGAAATTGGGGGCGAAAATGCTCCCCTTCACGGTCTTCGACGGCACCCTCGGCAAGGAGCAAGTGCTGATCTGCCCGCCAAATTCGGTGAGGTCCACGGCGCTGCGCAAGTTGAAGAAAAAGCGCACCGCCATGATGAGTGGTTGGGCGATGAATGCAGGCGCAAATTTCCGCTACCGCACGGATGCAGCCTTTCCCTTGTCGGACCATGCCGATCACCCCGGGTTGTGGGAGTGCGTGAAACGGGTTTCGCCCAAACGGGTGCTGACGCTTCACGGATACGCCCGCGAATTTGCGACGGAACTCAGGCATGCTGGCTACGAGGCTTGGAGCGTCTTTGGAAATGACCAATTGGAGCTCGAGCTGGCGCAGGACGAGGCGACCGGCGAAACTGCGGCACGACCTCGCCCACGATGTGAGCTGGCGGATCTGAGTGATCTAACAGAACAAATTCGAATGGCGTCGGGTAGGCTCAGAAAGATCGAGCTCATCAGCCGATACCTGGCAGAGATGCCGAAAGATCGCTTGGCTCTTGCAGCGCGATATTTGTCGGGAAATGCCTTTGGTAAGGGAGCCTCGCGAAATGCCTTCAATCTGGGCAGCGCGGTGATCCGGCAGGCGGTGATGGAGGCGGGGCAGGTAAGCTTGGCGCGGTATCGGGAGATTTCGAGTGCTCAGGCGGATTCCGCACGGACCGCCCGTCTGATCTTGGAACAGGTCAATTCAAGCGAGGCCGAGCCAGTGAGCTTACTTGAACTAGAGGATCTCTTGCGTGAGCTGGCAGCGATCCGTGGCAGCACGGCCAAGGCCTCGGAGCTCGCGCAGTGCTTGCGTCGGCTGCATCCTCGGGAAGGAGAAATGCTGGTGCGCCTGATTACCGGCGGGCTGCGGATCGGGCTCAAGGAGGGCTTGTTAGACGAAGGCATCGCCAAAGCCTTCGGTCACAAGGCATCTGAAGTGAGGCGTGCGCACATGCTGGAAGGCGATGTCGGTGAGGTGGCACAGCTTGCGGCGGACGACCGCTTGCATGAGGCCGAACTGACCCCTTTCGTCCCGATCAAGTGCATGCTGGCATCGCCCGAAGAAACGGCGGAGGGGATCATCGAAAGGCTCGGCGGGGGCGCTATGTGGGTCGAGGACAAATTCGATGGCATTCGCGTGCAATTGCACAAGCAGGGAGATGAAGCAGCCATTTACTCGCGGGACCTCAGGCCGCTGAGCAGCGAATTCCCCGAAGTGGTGGAGGCGATGAAGGCGGGCGGCGATGACTTTGTGATCGACGGCGAATTGATCGCCTACGCGGAGGGTCGCAAATTGAACTTCTTTGACCTCCAGAAACGGCTCGGCTCAAAGACTCTGCAGGGCGACCTCTTTTTGGGAGAAAGCGTGCCGGTGAAGGTGGCCGCCTTTGATCTCTTGTGGGCTGGGGGGCGGTCCTTGATCGAACTGCCGCTAAAAGAAAGGCGCGAGGTGCTGGAGTCTTTGAACTTGCCCGAGGGAATCGACGTGATCGATGTCATCGAGACTCGAAGTGTCAGCGAAATGGAGCGTGCCTTTTCAGCGGCCAAGGGGCGCAAGAACGAGGGCTTGATCGTTAAGGATCCCAACAGTGTCTATGCCCCAGGACGGCGAGGGCAGGCATGGTTGAAGCTGAAAAAGGCAATGCCTACTCTGGACTGCGTGGTGGTGAAAGCGCAACAAGGCCATGGCAAACGTGCTGAAGTCTTAAGCGATTACACCTTCGCCGTCAGGGACGAAGAGAGCGGTGAACTGAGGATCGTGGGCAAGGCCTACAGCGGTCTAACCGATGTCGAAATCGAAGAACTGACCGAGCATTTTCAAAAGACGAGCCTCAGCAAGCGCGGCCGGGTGCACACCGTTGAGCCCGAGATTGTGCTGGAGATCGCCTTTGATTCGATACGGCGCAGTAAAAGGCACAATTCGGGTCTCGCGATGAGGTTTCCTCGGATCAAGGCGATCCGGCGCGACAAGACGATCGATGATATTGATTCCTTAGCCTACGCCGAAAGTTTGGTCGGGCTCGATTGAAGATTCGACTAATCGTGCAGTGGCTTCGGGCCAGCTCTCGTTTATTTGTAAGCAGATGGAGGTATCTGACGTAGGGTAAGATGGTTTAATAAGTTGGAACATTTGAAAAGGCTCTCACATCCATTGCATTTCGTATTGTTTCTCGGCCTTCCGCTGATGGCGGGAGGGCTGGGGTATTTGGCGTGGGATGAGCGGCAAACCGGTGATGGTGGGAAGTCTGTGGATCTTTCAGCAGCGGATGAGGTTCAGGAGGTGCTGCGGGTGACTTACTCGGAGCGGCATTTTGAGGTGCTGGAGAACTATTGTTACGATTGTCACATGGATGGCATGGAGGAGGGCGGGGTGAATTTGGATGCCTACCCGAGCATGGCCGAGGTGCAGGCGGACCCTGAGCTTTGGGCGCGATTGAGGAAGCAGCTCGAAATGGGGCTGATGCCGCCGCCGGATGAGGAACAGCCTAAGGCTGAGGAGCGGGCGCAGTTGGTTAGCTGGATCGATGATGCGGTGTTTCCAGTAAACCCGCTGGTCCCTGATCCGGGGCCCGGGCCGTATCGGCGGCTAAACCGTTCTGAGTATGCAAATACGATTCGTGATCTGCTCGGAGTGGAGATTGCGGTGGCGGATTTTCTGCCGCCTGACGATTCCAGTGGCGGCTTTGACAATGCGGCTTCGGCGGTCACTCTGACGGACTCGCATTTGCGGGCCTATCTGGCAGCGGCTGAGCAAGCACTGGGAGAGGCGATCGTGGTGGGGCCGATGCCTTGGCCGCATCGCTTGAGTCGGGCAGATGCGTGGTCGGGCGGGGGCAAGCGCGAGGGCGAATCTTGGCTCTTGTTTACCAATGGAAAGGTTTCGTGGGAGATGGATGGTCTGGAGCCCGGTCGGTATCTGTTTGAGGCGCTGTTGGGAGCGAGCCAGGCCGGCGATGAGCTGGCAAAGGCCAGGTTGAGGGTGGGCGAGCAGTTCTCCGAAGCGGTAGAGATCAAGAGTGGGCGATTTTCGGGTCAAATGGTGCGGATGGAGATCAAAGTCGATGCTCCAAGGATCATTGGAGAGGTTGAATTTTTGAACGACTTCTACAACAAGGACGAGAAGCCGGGTCGGCGAGATCGGAATTTGTTCATCCTCGGGATGCGTTTGGTGGGGCCGCTCGACCAAGCGCCACCGAAAAAGCCTGAGACACATCTGCGAATTTTCAATGTGGCGGACCCTGAGGCTCCGCAGAAGGACCAGGCATTGGCGATTTTCCAGGCTTTCGCCCAGCGAGCCTTCCGGCGTGAAGTTGAGCTCTCGGAGATGGAGGGGTATCTGACTTTTATTGAGCAGACGGAGGCGCTGCCACACGGATTCGAGGAAGGGATCAAGCGCGGGCTCACGGCGATCCTTCTTTCGCCTGAATTTTTGATCCGTGGGGAACCGACTGGCGGGAGCCTGGCCTACGGGCGAAGCTGGATCAGCGAGAAGTCGCTGGCGGAGCGGATGTCGTATTTCCTCTGGAGCAGTATGCCCGATGAGGTCCTGATGAAACGGGTTCAGGAGGGTGAACTTAGAGGTGATCTGGCAGGAGAGCTGCGCCGGATGATCCATGATCCGAAATTCGAGGCTTTCACGGCTGACTTTGCGGGGCAGTGGCTCGGGCTGCGCGATCTGGAGCAATTGAGATTCGACCGCAAGGCCTATCCCGAGGCGAATGATCTGCTGCTGGCGGACCTGCGACAAGAGAGCGAGCTCTTGTTTGAGGAGGTCTTCCGCAAGAACTTGCCAGTGACCGAATTTGTCCGAGCCGATTATGCTTTTTTAAATTCGCGGTTGGCGAGTCACTACGGGTTGGAATGGAAGGGTGGCGATGATCAGGCGAATGACGAATTTCGAAAGGTCAAGCTGCCGTCGAGGCGCCGAGGGGTGCTGACCCAGGGGGCGATCTTGGCGCTGAATTCGGAGCCGACTCGGACCTCGCCGGTGCTGCGCGGGAAATGGGTCTTGGAGTCACTACTCGGCCAGGCCCCTCCGCCACCCCCTGGAGATATCCCGCCCTTATCCGCCTCGGCCAAGAGCGATAAGAAGATGTCGCATCGTGAGCAGCTTGAGCTGCACCGTTCGCGCCCGGATTGTGCGGCCTGCCACCGCTTGATGGACCCGATTGGGCTGGCGCTGGAGAACTACGATGCAACGGGCGCTTGGCGAACGGAGGACCATGGCTTAACCATTGATGCCGCCACGACTTTGCCGAGCGGCCAGGAGCTTGCCGGGCCTGAGGACTTACTCGGGTGGCTGGCGGAAAATCGAGAGGAGGTTTTTGTAAAGAATTTAGCTTCAAAGCTTTTGTCGTTCGCCTTGGGGCGTCAGATCGAGTATTATGATCAGCCAGCGATTGATGAAATCTACCGTCGTGCGGCGGCGGATGGATTCAAGAGCCACACCTTGCTATTGGCAGTGATCGAAAGCATCCCGATGCAAATGAAGCGCCGCCCCGCGCCAAGCCCTCAACTCAGTCAATCACCATGAGAACTCAATTCAACCGACGCCACTTTCTCAAGGGTCTCGCTGCCAGTGTGGCCCTTCCAGCGCTTCCGTCCTTCGCACAAGGGAAGTCTGCGGCATCCTCCAAAGGCGCGGCGAGGTTGGTCTATCTCTACGTGCCCAATGGGGTGAACCTCCAGCAATGGCGTCCGGAAGTGACGGGGGCCGACTTTGCCCTGCCTAGCAGCTTGCAGCCCTTGGCCGCACTGAAGGGAGATATTCAGCTCATCGGTGGTCTGGATCTCGATACGGCGAGGGCGAATGGCGATGGAGCGGGCGATCACGCGCGGGCCAATGCCTCCTTCCTGACGGGATGTCAGGCGAAGAAGACCTCGAGTCTCGACCTGCGCGTGGGGACTTCGGTGGATCAGATCGCGGCCGATCAAGTGGGGCACCTGACCCGACTATCTTCGCTGCAGCTGAGCACGACGCCGCCCCGCAAGACGGGCTCCTGCGACAGTGGCTATTCCTGCGCTTATCAGCACAACCTCTCGTGGAATACGCCCGAGACCCCGGTGCCTGCGGAGCGAAATCCGCGGCGGGTCTTTGAATCGCTCTTTGGTTCGGGAAATCCGAAGCAGGATGCGCTGCGACGTGCGCGGCACAAGAGCATCCTCGACTTTGTCCGTGAGGACTCCAAGCGCAGTCAAGCCCGGCTTGGGCACCAGGACAGTGCGGTGTTGGATGAGTATCTGGAGTCGATCCGTGGGGTGGAGCAGCGCATCGAGCAAGCGGAGAAATTCGCTACGGAGTATCCCGATGCAAAAGTGCCAGAGGGTATCCCAGCCACTTATCAAGAGCACATCAGGTTGATGGCGGACCTCATGGTATTGGCTTTCCGAACGGATACCACGCGGATCGCCAGCTTTGGGTTTGCGTTTGATGGATCTAACCGCGCCTTCCCTGAGATTGGGGTGAAAACCGGACACCATGGGCTCTCCCACCACCGTGGTGATGAGAAAATGCTGCAGGATATCGCCAAGATCGATCACTTCTACATCACTCAACTCGCCTACTTCCTGCAAGGGCTCAAGGAGGCGAAAGAGGGCGAGGGAAGCTTGCTCGATCAATCCATGGTGCTCTATGGCAGTGGGATCGGTGATGGCAACCGGCACAATCACGATAACCTGCCGATCATACTCGCG
This sequence comes from uncultured Verrucomicrobiales bacterium, assembly GCA_964021555.1. Lineage (GTDB taxonomy): Bacteria > Verrucomicrobiota > Verrucomicrobiia > Verrucomicrobiales > Akkermansiaceae > CAXIBU01. Next base: position 6,448 of record CAXIBU010000163.1, read on the forward strand.
GGTGGTAAAGGACTGGGGCTGCAAACTGGTCGCCACTGGCGAGCTAGCAAAGGCACGCCACTGACGAATTTGCACCTGGCCCTGCTCGAAAAAGTCGGTGCCGAGGCGCGAAGAGTCGGTGACTCGACTGGCGTGCTGCGAGGGATCTGAGTGTGGGGCTGAGCCTTTGGACTTCAGGAGAAGGGTTTTGCAAACCCTTTGGGCCAAGCTTAGCAGCGTGTGTTGATCAGGTGCTTCTGCCAAGGGATTGCAAATCCCTTCTCCATAGGGGCTACGACTTCCAATTCAGTCCTGCTCTGACTGGTCAGGAGAAACTGCCTTATCCTCCAACAGAATATCCAACTTTTTTGTGAATTCCCAGGCGATACGTCCAACGATGATGATGCTACCAAGGGCTAGGCAGCATGAACCAATAATCTCACCATATTCTGATTCTTGAACATCAACGTGGTTCAAACCTGCGGCGATCAATCCTGCCCCAAAAACGAGCCAAAGGACTCGGCGAATTCGGGACAATTCGCGGACGATGTCGGGGTCAGATGTCATTAGGGCGCTAGAATACATGGATTTCGGCCAGCTCTTCAAGATTCCTTTATTCTTTTCTATTGCAATTTTCGCTCACGGCTTTAACCAAGCGGCGTCAGGGG
>CAXIBU010000164.1:0-7087 GCA_964021555.1 uncultured Verrucomicrobiales bacterium
TAATGTGAATTACTTGGCTTTGTCTTCGGCGAGGCGCTCTTTGACTTTTTCTTCGATCTCTGTGTAGAGAGCTTGATCGTCTTTGAGTGCGGTCTTGGTGGCGTCGCGACCCTGAGCGAGCTGGGTTCCGCTGTAGGAGAACCAGCTGCCGCGCTTCTGGATGAAGTCGAATTCGATGGCTAGGTCGAGCAGGGAGCCGACGGAGGAGATGCCCTCGTTGTAGAGGATTTCGAATTCGGCTTCAGTGAATGGAGCGGCGACTTTATTCTTAACGATCTTGATCTTCGTGCGGTTACCGACGACGGAGCCGTCGGTGTGCTTGATCTGGCCGATGCGGCGGATGTCGATGCGGACGGATGAGAAGAACTTCAGGGCGCGGCCACCTGGAGTGGTCTCAGGGCTGCCGAACATGACGCCAATTTTTTCACGAATTTGGTTGGTGAAGATGCAGCAGGTGCGGGCCTTGGAGATGAAGCTGGTAAGCTTGCGCATGGCGGCAGACATGAGGCGAGCCTGGGCGCCGACGGTGGAGTCACCAATTTCTCCTTCAAGTTCCTGGCGAGTGACGAGGGCGGCGACGGAATCGAGCACGACGACGTCGATTGCATTCGAGCGGACCAGTGTTTCGCAGATTTGAAGGGCTTCTTCACCAGAGTTGGGCTGGGAGATGAGAAGTTCATCCAAGTTAACGCCGAGGCGGCGGGCGTATTGAGGGTCGAGCGCGTGCTCGACGTCGATGAAGGCCGCAAGGCCGCCACGCTTCTGTGCCTGAGCAATGACGGTCAGAGTGAGAGTGGTCTTACCGGAGGATTCCGGCCCGAAGACCTCGACAATACGGCCGCGTGGGAAGCCGCCGACGCCTAGAGCGCGGTCGATGAGGAGGTTGCCGGTGGGAATGACGTCGATATCAACGGCATTTTCATCGCCCATGCGCATGATGGCCGTTTCGCCGAATTCTTTTTGAATGCTGGAGATTGCCAGGTCGAGGTTGCGAGCGCGGGCATCGGCGAGTTTTTGGGAAGGATCAGATTTGGCCATGGTTTGTTTCGGTGTTCATTTGACTATGTTTGAAATGAACACCGAATCAAGTGAAAAATGCTGTTCGGTTGAACAAAAATGAGAGTTTCGTGAGAAAGGCTGAAAACGGAATACTGAAAAGCTGAAAATTGGCGGCTTTGAGTGCGTAGGAGGTCAAGATTCATCAAAGCGGCATACGAGGTAGCGCTATCCGCGAAATCGGTTGACCCATTTTGCTGATAGGAAGAGAATCGACATCTAGATGCCAGATTGTAGAAAGATTATGTCTGCGGCGGAACAAGTTGCCGATCGCTTGGTAGCGGACCTCGAGAAGGGGACGTGGACAACGCAGATACCAGGTCTGAAAACCTTGGCGAGACGTTATAGCGTGAGCCATCAGACCGTCGATGGTGCCATGAAGTTTATTGAGCAGTGGGGGTGGGTGGAGGCGGCAGAGCCTCGAAAACCTCGGCAAATTCGGGCAATCCGACCTCAAAGGCAGCGCACCATTCGCAATCTGCTTATTTTGCATCCTCAAGAGTTGATCGATACTGATAAAGCGATCAACCTACGCCACCAGCAGGCAATGCTGTGGACGAAACATTATGAAAGCTATGCCCTTGAGCCTATCTCCGCTATGGGGACCAGGTCGGCGGAGAAGGAACTTGATCGTCTGATTATCAAGCACGGCGCTCATGCGATTCTGTTGAATAATATGCCGGCTCATTGGGGGGTGGCCGCTCTCGCTCGGCTTCCCGTGTATTTTTCGGGTGGCATTTTGCCAGCTGGCCGAGTGGTTAACAATTTCTCATTAAGTATCAGCAAGGAATTGAGCAAAACTTATCGAGTGCTGCGGGCACTAGGGCACCAGCGGATTTTACTCGCTTACAGTTCTCGTGATAGTGGTATTCGAGATATGGTGCTCCAGTTGGATGAGAGTCCAAAGTCATCCGACGACCTCATTGGGCTGCCTGAGGACTACTGTGTTCGACTTTATTCGACGGAGCCAAATGCTTGGGAGCAAATGTGGGCGAAAGAGCTTAATCGGCTGAGGCCTACGGCCATCATTACTTTCGAAGCCTTTACGATCCCTTCGCTCTATTCTTATAGCCGAAAGAATGGGAAGAAGATCCCCAATGACTATTCATTGGTCTGCCTCGAGCATCTCCGTGAACTTGAATATCTCTCCCCACGCCCGCAGATGCTCCGTTTCGACTACCCAGCTTGTTTGCGCCATTTTGAGCGCTGGCTTCAAGCGGGCCTCAATACTATCGGACATCGAACTGATCCTTTGGAGTGGGACCCAAAGGCAGAGTCCATTGCCGATCGTCGCCAGTATTAGAATACCTCCTAGAGTCCTTAATTTTTGATCGCGCGGATGGTGATGAAGCGGCGGCCACTGACGCCCATTGGGGCTTCGGCGCGCATTTGATCGATGCCGCCTGCGCTGCTTACAGGGCGAATGACGGCTGGAGTCCAACTCTTTAGGTCATCAGAATACCAAGCGGTGAACGAAATATCGTTACTATCTGAAGGCTTGCTGAAGTCCATGCAGAGGAGCTCTGCTTCTTCGTCGAGAACTGGAATGATGGGAGGATCTGCGGCTTTGGGATCGAGCCCTAGTGCATATTCCATGAAGTTAGGGTAGCCATCGCCATCGGGATCAGCCTGATCGGCATCGAGTCCGGCAAGGCGGTCGGCCGAGTCAAATTCCTGCTCCTTCCAATCATCGTAAGGATCGCTGCTGGGAGGGCGCTCGGCATAGAGTGTCTGAACGGCAGCAAGGTCGAGGGCCTCATCGAAGAACTTGAATTCATCAAAGTCGCCAGCCATCGCGCGACGGCCATTGCGGTTTTTGCCGAGGCGCAGACCGCTGAATCCTGCAATATCAGCTACGCCGTTTAACTCGTCGGCTAGGGAACCATTATAATAGAGGCGGGTGTCCTGGCCATCGCAGGTGGCAACCAAGTGCACCCATTGCCCCAGCGCCGCATCGCCAAAGTCTGCCGCGGCACTGCCGTTGTATTGGAATTTTCCGGTGTTGCTCGCTCCGCCCAGGTCAATCTGGAAGGTATCTGAGCCGCCACCAAGGGCGCTGCTGAAGGCGCTGCTGTAACCGTTCTGCGCGGCATTCGTGAGCTTCACCCAGAAGGAAACGGTGTAGGCTGATAACGCGGTAGCCTCCAAGGGGGCTTCGACAGCTCCCGAGCTTCCGTCCAAACTGATGCCACCGCCAATGGCGCCTGGGCCCCAAGTGTAGGTTCCACTGAGAGCACCGTTTAGGTTATCCCCAGCAAGGTTAGCCGCTGCGGAACCGCTGCCCTCGCTAAAGTCCCAGTGCACTAGCAAGGGATTCGTCTCCTCATAAGCATCCACCCTCACCTGTATGGTGTCGGTATCGCTATTTCCCAAATCATCCGTAACCGTTAAAGTCACCTCCGTCGTGCCGACGGGAAACTGGCCTGTAGTCGTCTCTCCCGTAGCGGAACCACCAGACCAGGACCATGCCCAAGAAACGAGATTACCGTCAGGATCGGAGGACCCCGAGCCATCGAGGGTGACGACTTCACTTCCGTTGTCATCCGAATCCGTCACTACCAGATCACCGCCCGCGTTAGCGGTCGGATCGGTAGCGACGACGACATCGGCCGATGAGGCGTGGAGCTTGATTTCATCGATCGACCAGTATTCAAATCCACTTGCGGAGCGTGGGTAGACGACCAGGCGGAACTGCACGTCCTTACCCGCATATTGTTCGACATCGATGAAGCGTAGAACGACTGGCTGGAAGCTCGTCTGTGATCCCGCCCAGATCCTCATCCGCTCGAACCGGGTATCCGAGCCTACCGGAGCAGTGGATTCTGGCTTGCCTTGAATGTAGCGTGCACTTGAGTATCCTGAATTTACGGGACGAAAGATCCCCCCATCCACAGCCACTTCCACTCGAAATCCTACCATTCGTGTGGTGGTTGATTGGTTCACAAACTTGTGCTGAAATTCGAGCTCTAGAGCACTTGTTGATGACGGAACTGAGATCAACGGACCCGTTATCAAGGTGTTTACTAGGGCATCATCGATTAGCAGTGCATTGGCGCCTGCCGCAGCATCACTTGAGAGCTTCCATGGCTTGTAGCCAGAGAGGGTCCAGTCGTCGAAGTTATCATCAAAATCCTCCTCCCAAAGCAGCCCCATGATCTCGACTACCTTTGGCTTGGTCTGCGTGCCAATGGCAGGGTCTTGAACACTCAGGCCCCAAGAACCTGGGCTCATTCCGTTGGTATCAAATTCAGCGATGAGAACGCCGTCATCAAGGGTGATCGAGTCAGCGTCTCGAGACGCAAATCCATCACGGATCAACTGCACTGTCGCAGTCGCACTCAAGCCGCTCGCCTCGATCTCGACACGAGCGACTTCGCCAGACTTTACCTGATCGGTCTTGACCAACATCGTCAGCGGGGTGGTATCCCCCGCGGCACCTGCCAAGATCAGCGAGAAATGCTGAGATCCCGAGCTAAGGCTGCCTTTGTGGCTAACGACGACTTCGTAATCTCCAGCGACTGGGTTTGGAATGATGATCTGCTCGATGGTGTCCACGATATTATCACCGGGAATCGCTGGGGCTTTGAGCGTGGATTCGCTGAAGTCGCCCACCCAAGGCATCACGAAAGGCATGTGAACGGTCTGGCCATCGGGTGCCACAATTCGGATGTCCAGGTCGTTGATGAGATCGGGAACCTTATCACCGCTGTCAGGATCCAAACTCCCGGCAGGGTCGGTCCAGCACAAGGTAGCATGAATTGGTGAGACGCCGTCCCAAGTGAAAGTCCGCCGATATTCGGCGGTCCCCGCATTGAGTAAATCCTCCGTAATGACACCCGCTGAGGCATCGCGACCATGCTTTTCGATAAGCATCAAGGCTTCGGCCACATCAAGCATTCCCCAGCCGTATGTGTAATCAGGCCCGGGGCGCCCAAGGTCCTTGGCCGAGTGAAGCAACAGACCTTTCAAAGTCGATGCTCTCGGGAAATCGCCATTGCTGCTTCTACGGTAGCTTTGCGCCAAAAGCGCAGCCCCTCCAGAAACACTGGGAGCGGCGAAGCTCGTCCCATTGCGAGAGGTATATAAGGCCGACTTGGTCAGAGCGTAGATTTCATCACCAGCGGCTACCAGGTCCGGCTTGATCCGGCCATCGAGGGCAGGGCCACGTGAACTGAAACGGGTCACCACGGGCTTGCTGAGGTCCCGTTTGCCATCAGTAACTCCGAGAGTCGTGGCTCCGACGGCGATTGCATTCTTGGCCAACTTGTAATTGGCCATCGTAAAGAAACCACTACCCTCATCTTGAACCGAAGTCTGACTGGGGTCACTGGGTGGATGGATTGAAGGGTCGTAGGGCACGGTTGGGCCCGAATCTGAACCTAAGCGGACTGGGTCACCGGGTGATACCGTATGCGTCCCCTCATTGCCTGCGGAATCAATCCTCAAGTGATAAGGCGCTGCGTAGAGCAGTGCGTCGGAATCACGAGCCCAGTCATTATAAACTCCGAAGTCACAGTAGTAATCGTTTGGGCCATTGTAGGTGCCGTCGTAATAAGGAGTGGAGCCGATTTCGGTGTTGTGCCAACCGGTCGATTCTCCGTATGAGTGGTTTGAGAGGTAGATCTTACCTTCCTCGTTGGGACCTGCCGCAAAGGTCTCAGCAAACTCTACTTGATCATCGTCCCAATCGTAAGAGACAAGCGTCGATCCCGTTGCCATGCCGCGTGCTGCGGTAGCTTGCCCTTGAGCCCCAAGAGTTGAAAAGACAGAGGTCGCGTGGCTGCTGCTATCCTCGGTTCCATCGCGGTATATAATTCGATTTCCCCCTGGGTTGGATTCGGTGTCGGAAAATTCGCCATCAGATGATGGTGGCCCCGCCTCCCAGATCCCTACCATCACCCCTAGGCCTGTTACTCCGTGAGGTCCGCTCTCCGTCCACCTACTGCCATGGGTAAGGGCGAATTCGGAGGCTTCATTGTGTCGGTATTGTGGCCGTCCTTGGCGGAATCCAGTTAACATTTCGCGACCTCCTTTGGCATTCACCCGCTCCAGGGGGATCCCTCGTTTGGCGGCCTCGGCCTTAATCGACGCTTTACGCAGCTTCGCCCTTCGACGCAGGTCGTCGACCAAACGCTGGCGTTCCGCTTTGTTACGAATCGTCTTCCCTCTCCCGACGCCGGAAGCGATCACCTCCGCCACCCGGCCGCGGGTAGCGACCTGGAGTTGCTGGTTTGGTTTGGCGACTTCCTCGGGTGATGGTTGCTCTTGTGCGAAGGATGTCGAGCATAGGGAACCTAGGATGAAAAGTGAGGCGTATTGGCTAATGCGCGGAGCGATTTGGTGCAACATCTGATGGTATTCAGTAGTAAGATTAAAACTCGAAATTTGGTCTTTGATGGTGCATAGAAATGCGCAACGAGGCGTATTTCAAATGTCCCGTGAAGCCCTGAGTTGCGCAAACAAGCTTTTGCGCAACTTGGACTAATACCACTCAGCAAATCAAACGAGACGAACGAGAATATTTGGGCTTTTCGGGAGTGCGCTCCAGCATGCGTCTCACTTCATTCACTAAGTGGTATAAAGGGGGTAAGTCACACCATTGGTCTCCCCTCGGGAGGGGGAGTTGACTATAATGATCCGCGCGTTTTTCTCTCCTCTACGAAACAATGGCAAATGCATCAGAATGAAATCTACTGACCAGTTTTGCTGGTCAGCGGATTGCCTGTTCTTCATTTGGAGCTCAGGTGAGAAAATCGGGTGCCTGAGATGTCCTGCTGAACCTTGAGGGAGGGTTTCCCGTCGATGAGCTCGTAGTTGAAATGCGGTGGGACTAGATGCGGAATGAGAGGTTCGGGTAGGTAGTTTGGAGCGAGCTCAGCTAGGGATGCGGGCCATTTTTGATTGGCTCGGAAATAGCGCATGAGCGCGACTTTAATGGCCAGCCCATCTCTGGTGTTCTGCATCTGGAAGCCTCTTTCGATGAGCACGGTGGGGCTGATTCGCATTCCTTCTAGCCAGTTAGCCATTGAGT
>CAXIBU010000165.1:0-6994 GCA_964021555.1 uncultured Verrucomicrobiales bacterium
TCACCGAGTTTGCGAAGGTAGTCGTAGCTGAACATGCCGGTCTGGTGACCGTCGGCCCAGAAGGGGCGGAGGGCGTAGCCACCGATAGTCTCTACACTGACTAGCTCGAAACTTCTAGGGCCGTAGGTGGTGGGAGGCTTGACCACGCGGCCCATCGCATCTGGTTCACCCTGACAAGCGGCGCATGGGCAGGCACGGCGAAGCATTTCGAGGGGTAGGTAGTCCTCGACACCATCAGCCCAGGCGAGGGCAAATTCGAGACCGATGACGGCGTGATTGGAGAGAACGATTGGATTCAATGCGCTATTGGGCTGGTGGGTAGTTGCGGGGACCGAAGATGGATGACCCGACACGAACCATGGTGCTGCCCTCTTCAATGGCAACTTCAAAGTCACCGCTCATTCCCATGCTGAGCTCCGGCAGTGCAACTGCGTGAGCTTGCGCCAGCTCATCTCTTAGGCTGACCAAGCGCTGAAAATACGGCCGTGCGAGATCGGGCTTCGCGACGGCAGGCGGGATGCACATGAGACCACGGATCTCGACGTGCTGGAGCTTGAGTAGGTCGGAGAAGGACTCTCTGAGACCATCGGGAGAAAATCCGAATTTGCTCTCTTCATCGCCGACATTGACCTCAAAGAGAATCTTGGGCCTGAGCGAGAGCTCCCCAGCGACCCGATCCACCGCATTGGCAAGCTTCAGCGAATCAATCCCGTGCAAGGTCGAGAATAGAGGCAGTGCCTTTCGCACCTTATTGCGCTGCAGATGACCGATCAGGTGCCAATCGAGATTGGATGCCAGGGCGGGGACTTTTTCTTGCCCTTCTTGAACCTTGTTTTCACCAAATTCGATCTGACCAGCATCGATAGCATACTGAACCACCTCCGCCGGCCACGTTTTTGAGACGCAGAGTAGGGTGATGTTATCGATAGACCGACCGCTGCGATCGGCTGCCTGTCGACAGCGATCGCGGACCAGTTGCAGACGCTTGGCGACGTCTTCAGCACTAGGCATCAGATTAATCGCCGTATGAGGATTCTACCTTCTGAGCGACATCGCGATAACCGTAATCGGCATCGTAGATGAGCTTGAAGTTCTCCAGAGCTTCGTCTTTGCGCCCCATGATCTCAAGAATGACACCACGGTTGTAAAGAAGGTCCTTTTTGGTGCCGTCCATTCCATGAAGCTCCGCGATCGCATCGCCGAGGGTCTTGACTGCAAGGTCATACATTTTCTTGGCTTGGTAGGCTTGCCCAAGCAGGAGCATGGCCTTGGTGCGAAGGTGGGGATTGTTCCGTGCGCGCTGGAGCTCAGGGATTGCTTCGGTCGGATTACCCATATCGAAAAGGGCGGAGCCGAGAGCGAAACGAAGCGTCGGATCGGTCGGGTTTTGCTCGACGCGTAGCTTGCAGTCTTCAACGCGCTGGCTAGCACCGGCGGCACGGACTTCCGCGATCCGGGCGCGGAGCTCTTCATTTGAAGGATCCTTCTCCAGCTCTTCTTCCATGAGCTGGACTTCTTTCTGGCGAATTTTTTCTTCGATCGCGCCAGCCTTATTCTTGAGGGAAACGTCGCCGTTACTGAGGCTGAATGCCCAGTTATAGAAAGTCAGCGCTTCATCCCATTGCTCAAGCTGTTCGAGCAGTGCGGCGATCTTCTTGCTGACGGCGAGGTCCTCGTTATTCTGATTGTATTTCTCGTAGAGACCATGGAGACGCTCCTCCATCTGCTCTTTGGTCATCCCGGAGCGATTGCTCTTTTCGGTCTCCCCCTGATCGTTGTCCTTGCGCAGGAGCCCCGACATGCCCTGGGCGTTTTCCCAGTTCTGCTTCTTCATTGAAGCACGAGCTGAGGCATCCTTCTCCCCTTTCACGGCTGCGCCGTCGGTAGGATCGATCTTGAGGATGTCGCGATAGACTTCGATGGCCTCGTCAGGCATGTCACGAGCGAGGTAGTGATCGGCCAGCATGTGGAGCAACTTGGTTTTCTCAGGCTTGCTTGCGCGGACGGTCTCCAGCGCGAAGGCAGCGAGATCGAGATCATTCATTCGCATTCCAAGATGATAGAGCTGCTCATTGTAGGTCTCGCTGTATGGGTCGTTCTCGAGGGCGTCTTCCAGTTCACCGAGTGCAACCACGGGATCCTTCTTTGAAATACCACTCTTTTTCATTCCACCGAAAAGTCCGCCCTTTTTCTTTTTGCCGCCATTGACCTGAATGGCGCTCATTCGAAGAACTTTACGCCCTTCGAGGAAGCTGGGGACCTCTTTCACGAGGGGTTTAAGAAGGCTAACGGCGTAACCGTAGTTCTTCATATCGACGGCTGAGCGCGCCTTTTTCCACAGTAGCTGCTGGGTTTCAGTGAGTTGACTTTCTTGAACTTGTTCTGACATGGATTCTAAAAAACGTAGTAAATTGAGGGATGAAGGACCCAAGCGGCATCATGCCAACTTGAAACGTCATGGCAAGCACTCGATGCTACCTATCGCCATGATTTATTCTTGAGTTCACAACTAAGGGTAGTATTGATTCAGGAAATGATTTGCGTGAAGTCAGAGACGAGCGCTTATTTCACTCAACACCAAGCACAATTCTATGAGCACTAACATCGCCAATAATCTCGTTGATACCGTCGGAAATACGCCACTGGTTCGGCTCAACCACATTACCAAAGGCCTGGATGCCGAAATTTGCGTGAAAGCCGAATTTTTCAATCCCCTCTTCAGCGTCAAGGACCGGATCGGTCGTGCCATGATCGAGACGGCCGAGCGTGATGGCCGCCTCAAGCCGGGCGGCATCATCATTGAGCCTACTTCTGGAAATACTGGGATCGCGCTTGCCTTTGTCGCCAGAGCCAAGGGTTACCGCTGTATCCTCACCATGCCTGAGTCCATGTCTACAGAGCGACGGGTGCTCCTGCGCATGCTCGGTGCCGAGCTTGTTCTAACACCAGCTGCCAAAGGGATGGGTGGTGCGATTGCCAAGGCAGCGCAGCTAGTTGAGTCCTACGGCGACAAGGCCTTCGGCCCACAACAATTCGAGAATCCAGCCAACCCACAAGCTCACCGCGAAACAACGGCTGAAGAGATCTGGCGCGATACCGACGGAGAGATTGCCGCATTCGTCGCCGGCGTCGGGACGGGCGGAACTTTAACTGGCGTCTCTGAAGTGCTCAAGCAGCGCACCGACCTCAAGAGCTTCGCCGTGGAGCCCAAGGACAGCCCGGTGATCTCTGGAGGCGCCCCGGGTCCACACAAGATTCAAGGGATCGGAGCTGGATTCATTCCCAAGAACCTCAACGTCGACATCATCGATGAGACCATCCTCGTGAGTAATGAGGATGCCTTTGCGACCGCTCAAAAGCTTGCCCAGTTGGAAGGCCTCCCTGCCGGGATCTCCACTGGTGCGAATGTCTTCGCCGCGATGGAGATTGCACGCCGCCCCGAGTTCAAGGGCAAGCGCATCGTCACGATCGGGTGCTCAACCACTGAGCGCTATCTCTCGACGCCACTTGCAGCTCAGATTCGGGACGAAGTCAGCCAACTTGCAACGGCGGAAATCTGATCCACCGGCGCTTAGACCATAGGATTCCTTCGGAAGCCTTAATTTTGAAAGAATAAAGGCCCGGCTGTCCAAGCCGGGCCTTTTCCATGAAAAATACTCAGGACAGGAATCGAACCTGCACGGGTTACCCCACTGGAACCTAAACCCAGCGCGTCTACCAGTTCCGCCACCTGAGCGATGAAGGAGAAGTAGCAAGTGAAATTGAAAAATCAAGCTTAACCTTTGCGTAATAATCTCGTCTCACTAGTGTCACTCAAATCGTCATCGACAACCGACCATTTTACCCTGATGAAATCCTTTCTTTTCTGCCTACTAATCGTTCCTAGCAGCCTCTGGGCTGACGCTCCGAAAGCCGATAAATCCGAAGATCTTCCCCGCCCGAATATCTTGTTCATCCTCTGCGACGATCTCGGATATGGCGATCTAGGCATATTCTTTCAAAATGAGCACGCCAAGTCCGGCAAGCCAGCCCACGCCACACCGAGATTGGACCAACTCGCTGAGGAAGGGCTTCAACTTCAGCACCATTACGTCCCAGCTCCGGTCTGTGCACCATCCCGCGCAACGCTTTTTCTTGGACAACATCAGGGGAATTCACCGATCCGTGATAATCAATTCGACAAGGCCCTCCCTGAACAACCCACGCTTGCATCGGTGCTTCAGAGCGCCGGCTATGCAACGACTCTAGTCGGAAAATACGGCCTTCAGGGCAAAAATGGCCAATCGCCGCAAACCTGGCCCGCCTACCCGACCAAGCGCGGGTTCGACGACTTTCTCGGCTACGTCCGCCACGTCGACGGCCACGAACACTATCCCTTTGATCGGGTTCACCACAAAAAACACAAGACCGAGGTCTGGTGGAACGATGAGGAGATCAGTTCGAAACTAAAAGGGTGCTATACAGCCGACCTATGGACCGCTTACGCGAAAAAGTGGATCATCGATCATCAGCAGAAAGCGAAAGATAAGCCGTTCTTCATGATGCTCTCCTACGACACCCCGCATGCCGCCACCCAGCTGGCAGCAGCCCCCTATCCTAAGGGAACCGGGCAGAAAGGCGGTCTGCAGTGGCTCGGCAAATCTGGTGAAATGATCAACACAGCTGGAGGCAAGCCAGACAGCTACCTCTTCCCGGACTACGCCGATAAGGATTGGCCGATGATCTACAAGCGCTACGCCAGTTCCGTCAGGCGCATCGATCAGGGGGTCGGGGACATCTTGGATCTGCTGAAAGAGCTGAATCTGGAAGATAATACGTTGGTCATTTTCACCTCCGACAATGGCCCCAGCCAGGAAAGCTACCTCAAAGCACCCTTCAGCCCCTCCTTTTTCGAGAGCTTTGGCGAGATGGACGGCATCAAGCGCGATTGTTGGGAGGGCGGCATTCGAGTGGGTGCCTTGGTCAAGTGGCCCAAGCATATTCCAGCAGGCTCGGAGAGCACCGAGCCATCGCAATTCCAGGATTGGATGCCGACTTTGGCACAACTTGCAAAGGCCCCCTGCCCAGCCTTGTCCGATGGCATTTCTTTGGTCAATCACCTAGCTCGGCCGGGCACTCCCACCGAAAGCACGGTCTATGTCGAATACTCGGTCGGCGGCAAAACCCCAAACTACGAGACCTTCGCCCCCGCCCACCGCAAACGCGCTCGCAACCAGATGCAGGTCCTGCGTAGGGGTGCACTGAAGGCCGTCCGATACTCGACTAAAAACGCAGAGACTCCCTTCGAAATTTACGATGTTGTAAAGGACCCTCAAGAAACGGAAAACCTGGCAGGTAAGGCAGGAATCCCGAGTCAAGCAGAGTGGGAGGGCTGGACCCGGCAGGCGCATGCCAATGAGGATTCCGCCAAGCGCCCCTACGATGGCGCGATCATTCCACCAACTTCGGATAAAATCCAAACCGCACCTGGTCTGCTCTTTGCCCACTCACCCGAGGAGGCCGGCTACGCCTACTCTCTCAGCCGAGCTAAATTCAGCCCCGTTCCCGCTCTTGAAATTCCAGCTGGCAAAGGAAATGTCGAATTTTCCACCTACCTCAAGGTCGATCAAGCTGGAAAATACGAATTTCAAGCGGCTCAAGGGGCTCACCTAGTCGTCCGAGTGCATGATATCACAGTGCTCGATAGCGATTCCGCCCAGGGCCGCTCCAAACGGCTCAATCTGGCAGCTGGCCTCCACCCAGTCACCATCTCGGTGCGACTGAACGGATCTGGCATCAAAGATCCACTGAAGTTCAAGCGACCAGGTGAGGACGAATTTACCGTTATCCCATCTTCCGCGTGGCTGCGGGTCAATTGAAGAATTGCGAGGCCGCTTAATGTCGCTATCATCCCCTTCTTGAGCCCGAAAAAATTTCAAAGCCCAGCCCAACTCCTCCCATACGGCCCACAAGCCTTCTTGATTCAAGGGGGCACCCTCGACCAGCGCCGTGCCTGGACAGAGGCGCTAGACTCGTCGAATTTGCCCCACTTTGAGGAGTGGGTCATGGGCTATGACAGCCTTCTACTCAAATTCACCGAAGCTAGCAACGGAGACGACTTCCTGTCCTTTCTCGAAGGCATCACCGCAGAGTCTATCAGTAAGGAATCTCGGCACCACGTGATCGAAGTGCTCTACGATGGTCCTGACCTCGAAAGAGTCGCGGAGCACACTGGTCTGCCCACCGATGAAATCATCCGGCGCCACTCCGAGGCCGATTATCGCGTGCGCTTCCTCGGCTTCGCTCCGGGCTTCGCATACTTAGACGGGCTCCCCGCTGAACTCAATTGTCCGCGCCTCGACTCCCCCAGACCGCGCATGCAACCTGGCGCGGTGGCTATCGGTGGGGCACACGCTGGGATTTATCCAAGCGGCACCCCAGGCGGCTGGAACTGGATCGGGACAACGCCCACCAAGCTACTCAAGACCGATCACTGCAATCAGCCGTTCCTGCTCGCTGCCGGAGACCGTGTCAAATTCACTCCAAAATGACTGAAGTTCTAAAAGTCATTCGATCAGGACCCTCGCTGAGTTTTCAGGACACGGGGAGAATTGGCATGGGGAAATTCGGCGTTCCCATCAGCGGCCCCATGGACCCGGAATGCGCCGCACTCGCGCGTCACTTGCTCTTTCGACCACCCGGCGAACTCGTTCTCGAAATCGGGTTTGGCGGTTCATTGCTTGAAGTGACGGTGGATGCTTGGATGGCGCATTTTGGCGGACTGCACTGCCCTGCCCTCCCGAGCGGAAGCGCCCGCTTAATTAAGGCCGGGACCAAGCTGGAGTTTGCACCCGGAGAGGCGATGTGGTCCTATCTATCCATCGACGGAAAATTCGAAGCTCCGACCTTCTTGGGAAGTAGCTCCCAACCAATCACAGGCACCGAGACGTCATCGATCTCAGCCTCGCTCAAGCATTCGATTTCCCCTGCCATTTCCGGGCGCTTCCTATCACCT
>CAXIBU010000166.1:0-6992 GCA_964021555.1 uncultured Verrucomicrobiales bacterium
CATGATCATGATGACCACCACCATCACGATGAAGGCGGTCACGAACACGGCAGCGAATTGCCCGCGCCGCTGGCCTTGCTACTGATGCTCGCTCCGCTCCTATTTGCCATCTGGTATACGGTTGATGACTACTCTTCCTCCGCCCTGATCCGCAAAGGTCTCTACGCTGACCAAGCCCCCCAAGCGCTCCTAAATAGCCAAAAACCTCCGACCTTCACCTTGGAGCAGTTCAAGAATTCGACCCCTGTCTCGGCTGACGGCTATTACCAAGTCCAGCTAATCGACCTGTTCTTCGCCTCGACGGACGAAGAGCTTCGAGCGATTTTTGCGACTGTCCCAGTCGAGGTCATCGGCCAGGTCGCACGCCAAGAGGGCAGCGCCGCCGATGAACTTCGCGTCTACCGGCTCTTCATCACCTGCTGCAATGCCGATGCCCAGCCTATTTCCGCGAGGGCCAAAGTCGAAGGGGCCGACCAGTGGCAAGACCAACAGTGGGTCAAGCTCTCAGGGAAAGTCGAATTTTCGCTCAGCGAAGATGGCATCCCAGTGCCCATTTTCATGGCCGACAAGATCGAGGCCCACCAGCGTCCCGACGACGCTTGGTTAAATTCGGGCAACTAGTCCGCGATCTCGCCCAATTCAGCGACTGGCGCAAATTCTTGATCTGCCCAGTTGCGGGCCTCCTTGCCAAAGTGGTCGAAACCACCCTCAAGCTCGATTCCCCCTAGGTCATCGCGCATTTCCTCATGTAAACTGCCAATCGCTGTCAGTGGGATGTGCGGAAACTCTTTCGGCCAGAGCTCAAGCGCCCGTTTTGCGGCGCTCGGTGTCAGCGCGATCAAGAGCTCGTAGTCCTCGCCATCATTCAGCGCTTGGGCGACCGAACAACCATCGCGAATCGGCAATAAAGTGTCGTTGAGATAATAGCTGCATTGGCTCGCCGCGGCCATGCGCGGCAGGTCCTTGGCCAATCCGTCGGAGAGGTCCATCATTGCGCCGACGCCAATGTTCTCAACCAGCCATTTTGCCTGTGCCAAACGAGGAACAAAGTCGAGGTGGTGCCCGTCAAGACTGCCGCCCAGAACCCCACTCACCAGCAAAATATCACCCACTTCGCCAGTCGACCGCAGCGCGCAAAGCTCTGGAACGACCGCTCCCGTCATCGAGATCGTCACGGACAAGGGACCTGGAGTGCACGAAGTCTCGCCACCCACCACACTCACCCCAAATCGCTCCGCACAGCGGTTGATCCCCGCATAAATCCCTTCCAGCCTATCGACAGGGCAGGTCAGCGGAGCGTGTAACGTTACCAATGCATGTGCCGGGGTGCCCGCCATCGCGGCGATGTCACTCAGCGATCTGGCTAAGGCCTTCCATCCGACCCGACCAGCAGCAATCTCAGGGGTGAAATGCACACCTTCCACAATGGAATCCGTCTTCAAGAGCTGCACCCTTCCTGGCTCCCCCATCTCGACCACCGCACAATCATCACCGGGCCCGATCAGGACCGAACTATCCATGGATAATTTGGAAACCAAGCGGCCGACCAACTCATCTTCTCCGATATCTTTGGGATAAATGCGGGACATGCTAGTAAACGATCACTGCGAGTGCTGGATGAGAACCGTCGATAGATTGAACAGAAAATGGCACAAGATCGGCGCCCAAATGCTACGGGTTAGATGATAAAGCAAGGCTAACAAGCTGCCAAGGAAACAAAGTGAGGGCAAGGAAAGCAGATTACTATGAACCAATCCAAAAAATACCCCGCTCAATACAATGGCGAAGCTTGGATTCACCAAATCCCTCAAAACTCCGAAAATGAAACCACGGAAAACAAGTTCTTCGCAGACTGGCGCCACAATTATCGCGGAAAAAATCAGCCACCACTTGACCTCCGAGGAACTGACTTGAGTCATTTGCTTCACCACCGCCTGCATGTCTCCCCCCACTTCGGACTCAACCCACTGGGACCATCCAGAAAAGTGAAGGACTAATCCGACTGTCCAAGTCGCCAGTATCACCACCAGAGGCATCCACATTAGATTCACCCAGTTGTCAGGCCTGAGTCCCAGCGCATTTTTCATGCCCTGAGGAGCAACCGACAAGCGAGCTATCACCATAATCGCTAAAAATGCCTGGAACGCTGCATTCACCTGATAATCGGAAAGCTCCATGACTTTAGGAGTCACCACCTCCTTAACTGGAAACCAAAGCGACGATGAAAAAACCAGCAGGACCATCAGCACTCCCACCAAGTCGAAGAGATGAAAAGTCTTACCTTCCTCCGGTCGCAGCAGAAATAGGCCTATCCCGCGCGCTTGCTGCCTGTCCTCACCCTCTGCTGTCCGGTTGGCCAGTTGCCACCTCGCCAGCCGTCTCCCCTGGACCCATGGGATAGCCACCATGAAGGTGACAGCCATGGCCACCGAGAAGACCGGTTGCATGTAGAACTGTTCGCCAGATGTCATCGTAAGGTGTCTTGACTGGCTAGCTTACCACGAACCTGCGTATTCAGATGGCAGCAAGTAGGGCACGCCAGGCTTGAGTTCTGGAAGGAACTGGGGAGAGATGTTCACCTCGATCTCTCCCTTTGCCTCAGCCCCAAATCCGATCAGGTCACCGATCGACGGAAGCTTTTTGTAGGCCACAACGGAAAACTCGCCACCACCCGCACGCGACTTGGCAGCCGCAATTGCATCGTCCAAGTAACCGTTGGAATCGACCAAACCGAGCTCCTTGGCTTTGGCTCCGCTGATGATGCGTCCGTCTGCGATGCCGTCACGCAGGCGCTCTTTTGAAATGCCGCGCGCATCCGAAACTAGACCGAGAAATTTTTCGTAGGACTCCATGACCATAGATTGCACGTATTCCTCCTCTTCGGGTCGCATCTCACGCGTTGGGCTGAGCATGTCCTTGAAATCACCACTCTTGAAGACCATTGGCTGGACGCCGACTTTGTCCATCAATCCAGACACGTTGTAGCTGGCAATGATCACCCCGATACTTCCAGTAAGAGTTGTTTCATTGGCGATCACTTCGTCAGCGGCACACGCGATGTAATACCCACCAGAAGCCGCAAGTGTCTCCATGTAAACGACCACCGGCTTACCCGCCTCGCGGACTTTATTCATTTCGTGATAGATCTCGTCAGAGGCAGTTACGCCCCCACCCGGGGAATTGACCCTCACCACCACGGCCTTAACCGAGTCATCAAGCCTCGCCTGCTTGAGCATACCGATGGCAACTTCCGCCATTGAATTATCACCTCCTGATTCAATCACGCCCTCGACTCGAATGACGGCGATTTTCTTATCACCGAAGAGGTCACCCTCAACTACGGTCTCAGGGTAGCTGTCAACAGCCCCACCCATCGAGCCCAGCTTGGCCAGACCATTGAAGATGAAGCCGATCAGAGCTAGTGCAAGTATGATAAAAACCCCAGCTCCAATCAGGCAACCTGCTTTGGACTTTTTCTTCGGGTTAGAAATGGGTGGTGGTGTGTGGTCCATATTCATGATCTACGTGGCTATAGGGGCAAAGTCAAACTGAGGTCTGCTTAGGTCTCACGCGGCTCAATTTATTTTTCAGCGTCCTTCACACAGCGGAACCCCATGTGACAACTAGGAGTCAAGGGCTCATGGTAGTGACGGGCTGCAGGCCGATAGCGCAAACAGTAACTAACGTGACAGAGAAATGATCCCCCGCGGGCCGAGCGCAGGTGAGTGATCCGGTGGGCGTCCTTGACTTCAGGGATAGGCAATTGATCACGGTTCCACTTCTGCATTTCAATGTCAGTGATAGGCTTCTTCGGCCCTTGGGGGTTTGCGGTGGGAGCCTTGACGAAATTCCTGTAGGCATCAGGGCTGAAGTAGTCCGAACAGATCTCCCAGACGTTACCCGCCATATCATAGAGCCCGTAGGCATTGGCAGGGAAAGATTTCACCGGTGCCGTGCTGGCGAATCCGTCCTCAGCCGTATTGGTCTTCGGAAAAGTGCCCTGGAAGCAATTCGCCAGCCACTTGCCTGTGGGCTGTCTCTTGTCGCCCCAGACATACATTTTTTTCTCCATCCCACCGCGGGCAGCCCGTTCCCACTCAGCCTCGGTTGGCAGTCGTTTTCCAGCCCATTTGGCATACGCCATGGCATCATCATAGTTCACACAGACCACTGGATGATCCATTCGATCCTTGATCGATGAGTCAGGCCCCTCGGGATGGCGCCAGTCTGCCCCAGGAGTAAAGGTCCACCAGCTCCATCGATCGCTTTTCCATGGATCAAGGTCATTGGGCGGTGGAGTAAAGACCGTCGAGCCTGCTTTAAGGGCCTCTTTAGGGGCTTTGGGAAAGTCGGCGGGGTCCGGCCCCACCTCTGCAAAGGTCTTGTAGCCCGTTTCTTCAACGAATTTGGCGAATTCTCGGTTGGTTACCTCGGTTTCGTCCATCCAGAAGCCCTTCACCGTTACCGGGTGCATCGGCGCTTCCTCGCGGTAAAAGTGACCATTATCCGCCTTTTTGTCGTTCCCCCGTTGATAAGTGCCGCCAGGTATCCATGCCATGCCCTCATGCCCCTCAGCCAACACTGCACTTGGAAGAGCCAAAATGGCCATTAAGAGGATCCTGCCCCATCCGTTTAAATTCATCATGAGAAGAGCGTAGCAGAGCGCCAAATTTATTCCGAGCGCATTTCATCTGTGATGACTTGATCCAAAATTGTTCGCCCGATTGGCATCAATTCGATTAAAATGCGCGATAAGTTCTTGTGTGAAAGTGCTTCCCGATTGACGCATGGCCCATCGCCACCTAAATCCCTGTCCCGGCCCCAGCGCACTGACCCACCGACCATGTCCATCGAGCTCACACGCAACTTCTCAATCATCGCCCACATTGACCACGGAAAGACGACTTTGTCCGACCGCCTTCTGGAATTCACCCAGACCGTCAGCCAACGCGAACAAAAGGATCAGCACCTTGATGCCATGGATCTCGAAAGGGAGCGCGGGATCACGATCAAGTCGCACCCTGTGACCATGAACTACCCGGCTAAGAACGGGCAGACCTATAAGCTGAACCTGCTTGATACCCCAGGTCACGTCGACTTCTCCTACGAAGTTAGCCGCTCGCTCGCCGCATGTGAAGGTGCCCTCCTCATCGTGGATGCAGCCCAGGGCGTGGAAGCCCAGACTTTAGCCAACCTTCACCTCGCCAACGAGCAAGAGCTCTTCATCATCCCGGTTATCAATAAGATCGACCTCCCATCGGCTGATCTACCGAAAGTCCACAAACAGCTCGAAGACATCGTTTGCATTCCAGCTGAGGACGCCATCCCAGCTTCGGCGAAAAATGGTATCGGGATCGAAGATATCCTGGAAGCCATCGTCGAGCGGATGCCGCCTCCAGCCGCCCCTGAAGACGATCTCCTCCGTTGCTCGGTCTTTGACTCCATTTATGATACCTATCGTGGCGTAGTTTCATACGTCCGGGTGATGTCTGGGACCATTAAGCGCGGCACCCGCATCAAACTCTTCCACACCACTCAGACCTACGAGGTCAAAGAAGTCGGTGTTTTCACCCCAAAAATGCGTAAAGAGGATAGCCTGTCTGCTGGAGACGTCGGCTACGTTATCGCCAATATGAAGTCCGCCAGTGACGTGAAGATTGGTGACACCATCACCGATGCATCCCACCCTTGCCCCAAACCACTCCCGGGCTTCAAAGAAATCCAGCCCATGGTTTTCTCTGGGATCTACCCGGTTGACAGCTCTGATTTCGAGGCCTTGAAACTCGCAATGGGCAAGCTTCAGATCAACGATGCCGCATTTACATGGAACGCAGAAAGCTCCGCTGCCCTCGGATTTGGCTTCCGATGCGGATTCCTCGGATTGCTCCACATGGAGATCATTCAAGAGCGCCTGCGCCGCGAATTCGACATGGACGTGATTTCGACCTACCCGTCAGTCATTTACGAAGTCACCAAGACCGACGGCGAAGAAGTCTTAGTGGACAACCCCACCATGCTACCAGACCCACAGGTCATTGACGAAATTCGCGAACCTCTCGTTCGTGTCTTCATCATGACCCCAGGCGAATACATCGGCGACCTCATGCAAATGGTCATGGAGAAACGCGGTGCACTCGAAAATACGGAGACCATCGATGACCTGCGCGTCATGCTCACCTGCACCCTGCCACTCTCCGAAATCCTCGTCGATTTCAACGATCGGCTTAAGTCACTGACTCGCGGCTACGGTTCCATGGACTACGAGCATGCTGGCTATCAAGCTGCCAAGTTGGTCAAAATGGACATGCTAATCAATTCCGACCCCGTCGATGCCTTTGCCACCATCGTCCACCGCGACCACGCCGAGCACCGAGGCCGCCGACTCGCCGAAAAACTCCGTGAAGTTATTCCACGTCAGCTTTTCGTCGTCGCAATTCAAGCTGCCGTCGGTGGAAAGATCGTAGCTCGGGAATCCATTTCCGCCATGCGTAAAAACGTCACCGCGAAATGCTACGGCGGCGACATCAGCCGGAAACGCAAACTGCTAGAGAAGCAAAAAGAAGGCAAAAAGCGGATGAAAGCCATCGGCAAAATCAACATTCCTCAAGACGCCTTCATCAAGGTCCTCAAAACCGGCGATTAAAAATTCTCGTCGAAGACGCAAATTCTCAGTTGAGAAATCGAAAAAATCGGATAGAGGTATAAGCGTTGCAGAGATCAAACCCCTCTGCCCTAAAACATTAAATTATTATGAAAAAAGCACTCAAAGCCGTTCTTCTCGCTTCAGCCGCTCTTACCGTTCTTTCAAGCTGCGGTCACAAAGAAACTGCTCCTGCTCAGAACACCTACGTTCCTTCAGGCAAGTAAGTCTAGCGACTAACCTATCTGGCCCGCTTGGTTTCGACCAAGCGGGCTTTTTCGTGCCCACAAACAATAAAGAGTCCACACGTAGAAGAGTTTTGCAAACTCTTCAGCAGAGCACAAAGCCCCCC
>CAXIBU010000167.1:0-6990 GCA_964021555.1 uncultured Verrucomicrobiales bacterium
AGGCAGACGGCGAAAGACAGCGAGTTTCTGGCATCTGTAAGATTGAAGCTAAGCAATTAGTGCTAGCCGTAGGTCGGGAGCCGGTAGACGCGCGACCCGAGAACTTCGAACTTCAAGAACGGACCATGCTACTGAAACTCACTAGCACAGAGCTGGAAATTGGCTTGGCAGATCAACTTGTATTCTCGGAGAAAGTCGAAGATCGCGACGCAGCCGCACGAGCGGTAGCCGAACTGAAAGCTGGCGGAAAAAATTCGATTGATCAACTTGTCCTGCTTTTTGGGGACCAGAGGAAGACTTACTATCATTTCTTCGGCGCAGTGGGCTTCATCGACCAACAAGGAGAGTCGCGCGATCCAACAATTGGCGATTTGGCCACAAGCTTGATCACCGAAATTCTAATTCCGCCATCACCCAGGTCGTATGAGTTTGCTTTGTCCGATCAGATTCCCGATTTCAGACAATGGTGGGCCGCAAATCGTGGGAAAGATCTGGCAGATCTCAGAAAAATGATCATTGAGAAACAGATCTCAGTTTCGAAAAGTCCTGCTTTCATCGCCTATTGGCAAACACACCTGAGCGAGCACGAATGAGCCAGGCTGCCTTTTCCCTATAGTCACCGCCATGAGACCGCTATTCTATCGATTTGTTTCCGATTCTGGCGGCTCAAATTCAAAACTTGCTTTTACGCACGCCAAAGCGCACGCTTTTGGCATGAAATCTGTAACTGCCACTTCCGCCCGAGCTGACTTATATCGGATCATTGATTCCGCACAGGAGTCTCACGAACCAATCCAGATCACTGGTAAACGTGGAAATGCCGTGCTGATTGCGGAAAGCGATTGGCGGGCGATCAATGAGACTCTTTATCTCATCGGGATTCCTGGAATGAGAGATTCCATCATCGATGGAATGAACGAGCCCGTTGAAGATTGCAGCTCGGAGATCGATTTGTGAGCTACCGATTGGTTTACACTAAACAAGCCCGCAGGGACGCGAAGAAGTTGAAGGGATCGCATTTAGCTCCGAAAGCTCGTGATTTGCTCAACCTTCTCAAGGAGACTCCCTTCGCGGAGCCTCCCCCATTTGAGGCCCTTGTCGGAGACTTGAAGGGGGCCTTTTCCCGTCGGATCAATATTCAACATCGCCTGGTCTTCCAAGTCATCGAGGATCAGAAGATCGTGAAGATCTTACGCCTTTGGACTCACTACGACTGAACCCAGATTGCTCTCGTTTACCATTATTGGTCAGCACGATGAATTTTTTAGATGCAATGGGCTGCTAGCTGCGCTTCAATGCTGATATGACGGCTAAAACTTCTTTAATTGCAGTGTCTTGTGTTTGGGCGGGAATCGCCACTGGCACTTATTTCCTCGGGAAATCCAGTTCCGAGCCCGAGCAAATCGTGGTTGAGGAAGAACAACAGAGCCGCACGCGCCGCAGCAGTCGGGGAGGTGGCTCTAGCGAAATGGCTGATTCCGATCAGCGATCGACCGCTGGCCGAGCACTGCGCGAAATGCGTGAGAATGGTGCAGAGCAGACCGTGCAGCGAATTTTCGCCATCACGGATCCACTTCGTCGTGGTGATGAGCTCAGGTCCCTTCTGGATGCCATGCCCGCCGAGGACTTCACCGCTTTCATCGATGCCTTCCGCGAGAGCGGCCTAGCCCGTGAGAACATGGGCGACTACAAAATGGCCCTCTTTGCATGGGCTCAGAAAGATCCCATCACGGCACTGGCTTACGCCGAGGAAAATACGAACAACCCTTGGACTCGGCAGACGCTCTTGTCCGCCTGGGCTCAATATGACGTGACAGCGGCCGAAGCTTGGGCCGTCGGCAAGCACGATGGCGAAGGAGCAAACCCATGGCTCGTTGGCGTCATCGAAGGTGTCGTCGGCTCCGACCTCGCTACCGCGACCCGATTGATCAATACCCTTCCCTACAGCGAAATTCGAGGAGACGCCCTCGGCAAGATCATGCCGATTGTCTCAAAGTTGGAATTTGACGAAGCCGTGAGCTGGCTCCAGACGATCGAAGACGAGCGCCTTCAAGCCGGTGCCACTCGCCGCTTGGCGGACTCCCTAGGTCGCACCGATCCCGAAAAAGCCGTCGCTTGGGCCGAGACCATCAGTGACCCCGAACTTCGCACCGAAACCATCACCGAAGTGGCTGAAGCTTGGGTAAGAGATGACTTGGATGCCGGTTATGCCTACGTCAGCAATCTGCCCAAGGAAACCCAGCTTGCCATGGCTCGTGACTTCGCTGGTGACCTTGGAAGACAGGATTTCGATTCCGCGGTGGGCTGGCTCGATAGCCTCGGTAGCGACCCGCGGGCAGACGAGGCCAAGATGGGCCTCGCTTGGTCGTCTATGCGCTCGGACAATCGCGAGAAGGGCATGGAAGTCATGAGAGAGCTTGCCAACAGTGATTCCACGATGGCTGAGAAAGCCAAGCAATCAATCGAGCGTATCGAACGATGGCAAGCAGAAGGCGGCAGAGGTCGCGGGCGTGACCGCCGGTAGAAGATAAAATTCATTACCTTGGATTGCCCGCGGGCATGTCGGCATGTATAGCTCCGGCATGAATTCACAGGTTCGCACCCGCTTCGCGCCATCGCCAACTGGTTATCTCCACGTTGGTGGTGCCCGCACCGCTCTTTTCAATTACCTCCACGCTCGCAAGACGGGAGGTAAATTCGTGCTGCGCGTCGAGGATACCGACCAAGAGCGCAATACCGACGAAGCACGAGATGCGATCTTCTCGGGAATGGAATGGCTCGGCCTTACTTGGGACGAGGGTCAAGGCAAGGGCGGCGAATTTGGCCCTTACAATCAGTCCGAACGGCTGGAAATCTATGAAAAGTGGTTCAAGCACCTGATCGATACCGACCGGGTTTACGAGGATGACGGTGCCTACCGCTTCCGCTTCGAGCGTGAAGTGCTGACCTACACCGATCTGATCTGCGGCGACATCACGATCGATTACACCGATGTCTCGATCAATCCCGACATTGTCGTGCGCCGCTCCGATGGCAGCTTTGTTTTCCATTTCGTCAATGTCGTCGATGACCTTGAAATGGGCATCACCCATGTCATTCGTGGCGAAGACCACGTGATGAACACACCGAAGCACCTTCAATTGTTCAAGGCATTCGGCGTCGAGCCACCCGTCTATGCCCACATCCCTCTGATCCTTAATCCGAACGGCTCAAAAATGTCGAAGCGTGACGACGGCGCGGCGGTCTCAGCTTACCCGGAGAACGGATTTCTCCCTGAGGCCGTATTTAACTATATCGCCCTCTTGGGCTGGTCCCCTAAGGACGACACCGAGATTTTCACCCCAGAAGAGCTAATCGAAAAATTCGACCTTTCCGGGGTCAATCGTGCGCCCGGGAAATTCGACATCGAAAAGTGCAAGTGGATGAACCAGCAGCATATCGCTCGCCTGAGCAGCGACGAATTCGCACAAGCCGCAGCACCCTTCGTCGAAAAGGCAGGCCTGCCCACTGATGGCGGATACGCCCGCATGGCAGCCAGCGTTCAGGAAAAGGTCTCGCTGCTCACCGAGGTCGCCCCAATGATTGCCTTCTTCACTCAAGAAGAGGTCGAATTTGACGCCGATGTCCTCGCCAAAGTCGCGAAGAATGACCAAGCTGGCAGCTTGCTCGCTGAACTGGCGACGAATTTTGCCAAAGTCGCTGATTGGAATGTCGATTCCGCCAAGGCGGCCATAATGGATACCGCGAAAGCAAACGGCGCCAAGCCAGGCCAGCTGATGTTCCCCACACGGGTCGCCCTCAGCGGCATGGGCGGCGGTCCCGACCTTGGCGAAATTCTGGCGATCCTCGGAAAAGACGAGTCAGCCAAGCGGGTCGAGCGGCTCGCCGCCACCCTCGCTTAAACGAGCAAGCTCATGAAAGACGTTTACACCCTCAGCGACCTCAACGAGCCAGGCGCACTTGACTCCGCTAACAGCAAGCCTGCTCGACTCGCGGTGATCGGTCATCCCGTGGCCCACTCGCTCTCCCCACAGATGCATCAAGCGGCGCTGGACGAGGCTGAAATCGATTGCCGATACATCCGCATCGACCTCGCGCCCGACGAATTTGCCGGAGGCATCCGCAAGCTCGCCGAGCTGGGCTTTATTGGCTGTAACGTTACCGTCCCACACAAGGAGGCCGCCTTCGCAATCGCCGACCGACACGACCAAGCGGCACGCGAGCTGGGAGTTTGCAATACGCTGGTCTTCGAAGAAGACGGAATTAAAGGGCTGAGCACCGACGGCCCGGGCTTTGCCCAAGCGATCCTCGAAGAATTCCACCTCCCAGTCAGCTCACTAAAAATCATGATCTTAGGGGCCGGTGGTGGCGCCGGACGCTCAATCGCAACCTTCTGCGCAAGCGAAGGCTGCGACCAGCTCATCTTGGTTAACCGTAGCATCGATAAAGTGAGAGCCCTCGCAGCCCAGTTGCGTCCCATGCTCAACGACGAATATCATCTGGCTGGCCCCAGCGACCGACTCATTGCTTGTGGGTTCGATGACCCACGGCTGCCTGAGCTGATTGAACAAACCGAGCTCATCGTCAATGCCAGCTCTCTCGGTCTAAAATCAGGCGACCCCTCCCCCATCCCCGGCAAATACCTGGAACCGCAACACCTGGTCTACGATACGATTTATCACTCGACCCAACTTCAAAAGGATGCCCTCCAGCGCGGCGCAAGACTCGCCACCGGTCAGTCCATGCTACTCCATCAGGGTGCCCTGTCCTTCGAAGACTGGCTCCACCAAGCCCCGTCCATCGAAGCCATGCGCCGCGGCCTGAAAGCCCAGTAGCTCCAGCCTAATAGGCGCTTGCCCTCGATAGTGTAGGAAGCGTAGTATATTAGCTAGGTGGCATGGGTTTTTGCCACAAATTCCGAGATTTATCAGAAGCCCCCTCCATGATGAAATCAATAAGCTTACTCGTAGTCAGCAGCCTGCTGCTGTTTGGTTTTAACTCTTGCTCCACCCATTCTAGGGATACAGTTCAAGAATGCACGCAAAACGCGATCAAAATTGGCCCCTTCAAACAGGGAAATTTCATCCCTGACGAAAAGCCTCTGGAGGTCCGTAACTCCAAGGATCTGCGGGAAGTAGCCTTGAGCTTACCAATTTGGGAAGGCCCATGGAAAGAAAGTGAGAAGTGGGTCTACCAGTATTCCAAAAATGGCCTGCATGTAGATCAGTGGACCAATCCAGCTGATGGCGCACAGCACGCTGTAACCATCAAGCGATTGGAGAAATCTCCGGACGGCCTAATGCGCATCGAGGTTCACCACCCCGTCTTACTAGTCTTCACGCCAAGTGGAGGACAATACTACCCATGGGTCGCCGTCCTGGAGCGAAGAAAAGGAGGATGGTTTGTTGAATCAGCCAAGAACAAGGTGGACTGATAGGCATTGAACTCGCCGTCATCGACGACCCAAAGCAATTGTAATGCAGAAAAAATGAATTGGCCCCCTGATCCTAAAAGCTGGTTTGAATTTCCTCTCGAATGTCTTTGGTATCTGTTCCCGGGTTTAGTGGCGCATTTGACAGCCTTGGTCGTTTCACTCCTCGTTTTTGCTTTATTGAGATGCTTCAAGTGCCGATTGCCACGACTGTCGACGTTGATTTTGTTTCAAGGATACCTGCTTCTAGCGGCTATGCTTGCAAATGGATTTTGGAGTTGTGCAGTCTGGGGCAATCTTTATTGGAGCGTTGACTACACTTCCGACTTTTCCGCTTTTTTTCCCATTTCCTCCGATCAGATCGAATACTCGTGGGGACCACAACTAACTGGAGGACTTAACGGAATTACCCTCTCTCAATTGAACGCAGTCTGGGCAAGCTTTATCCTAGGCGCTTGGCTGCTAGCCATTGGAGCGACCTGGTGGACACTCAGATCCATGAATATGCGCCACGCATCCATAAGGATCAGAAATTTGGAGAACCAGTCCTCCTGATCAGAAGCGTCTCCACCTAAGCTTTAACCTCGGGAATCTTGGAAGTTTGCGCCCGGACTTGGCCTAAACCAAGAATACTGGATTAGAGTTGAGGCAGAAAACAGCCAATTTCAACGCTTCCTTCGGTTTTCACCCTGCTTGTTTTCGTGAATTTCAAGTATTTCGTGGTTGAACCGCTTCGTATCTAGATGACCCTGACCTAAATTCGCCAGATCGCTACTAGGCATCACACGAAAATGTCCTTAAAATGGAGTCTTCATGAATCTTTAATGCGCTGACTAACCTTTTGTTACCATGAAAACCTCCCTCCTCGTTTCAACATTTCTGGCAGCTCTGTCCTTGAGCGCTTCTGCATCGACTATCAAAATTGCTTTCCACAATGGCGGAGTGACTGTCTCAGGGTTTGATTCTCGGCCAGACGGCGCTGTCTTTGCGACATCGAACGACACCGTTAACAATATCCAGAATAACGGTGGATCTGGGCTATCGTTTAACAACATTGCTCTCAGCCTCGAGGACGGGACTGGCACCAGTGCCACGATTTCCGGAGTCTCTGGCTTTTCTAACTTCAACAACAATGGTTGGGGCGGCGGAACTGACGACGCGGTAATAATGGAAGGTTGGTATGGCTTTGTTGGAACCGAATCCCTCACCCTTTCAGGTCTGGGAACCGCTCTCGGCGGGTCGGCTTATAACATCACCATCTACGGTGACGCGGGAGGCAGCCGAGTGATGGACTACACGATCGGTTCCACTACAAAAACCATCAACGACGTCGGAAACTATCCTGGCGGCACTTCGCCCGCCTTGGTCGAAGGCGCGAATTTCATCACATTCGACAACCTGACTGGCGATGGTG
The DNA here is from genome assembly GCA_964021555.1 of uncultured Verrucomicrobiales bacterium. Classification (GTDB taxonomy): domain Bacteria; phylum Verrucomicrobiota; class Verrucomicrobiia; order Verrucomicrobiales; family Akkermansiaceae; genus CAXIBU01. Next base: position 6,846 of record CAXIBU010000167.1, read on the forward strand.
CCATTGAGATCTTGGGTAATGCCAGCGGCAGTCGTTCGGCAGTCAACGGGATCGTCATCACCGCCGTCCCAGAGCCATCATCATTTGCTCTGCTAGGTCTTGCTGGCCTTGCTCTCGTCTCTCGACGCAGACGATAATAGGCTCC
>CAXIBU010000168.1:0-6983 GCA_964021555.1 uncultured Verrucomicrobiales bacterium
ATCTGACACCTTAGCAAAAATGATTGATAATCCGCTCAAGAATTCTTGTAAAATTGCCCTGTGTGACAACAAGATACTTTCACCAACCGTCATCATGAGACTCTTATTTGCCACGTCCCTAATCTGCTCGACCATCGCCTTCGCTGGAAGTCCTGAGCATACCCTACACTACACCAAGCCTGCCACGAACTGGCAAACGGAAGCCTTGCCAATCGGCAACGGAAACCTCGGGGCAATGGTCTTTGGAGGTATCGAACAGGCGCATTTCATGCTCAACGAAGATTCAGTCTGGATCGGTGACGAGAGCGATACTGGGTCATATCAAGCGCTAAGCGATCTTTACGTAAACCTTCACCCTCCAAAAGGCAGCGTTTCCATCTCAAGCACCAGTCACCCAGGCCAGGTAGGAGAAGCTCTGGCCCAAGTTAATGATGGTGACTCAGGGACCAAATGGTGCTTCCTGCACCATGGTAAGGACATCGTTACTCATCTGCACTATACAGGAAATCTTGCGCCGCTGACTTCTTATACTCTCACCTCAGCCAACGATGTGCCAGAACGAGACCCTTCAAACTGGACACTCGAGGGATCTCAGGACGGTGCAAAATGGACCATTATCGACACTAGGAAGAACCAAGCCCAGTGGGAAAAGCGAAACAGCCCTAAGACCTTCAAGGTAGACAACCGCGTTGCCTACGAGCACTACCGCTTCACTTTCAAAGCATCGGAAAAGGTCCCACATTTCCAACTTGCTGAAATCTCTACCGACGTGCTCACTCCGGAAGCGGACAAAGATCGCGCCTACCGCCGTGAACTCGATATTTCCAAGGCTATTCATCGCACTAGCTACACCTATGAGGGCACCAAATTTCAGCGCGAGGCCTTCGCCAGTAATCCAGCAGGTGTCATGGTTTACCGCTTCACTGCAGACAAAATGGCCGCACACTCCGGCAGTATCGAACTCAAGGATGCACACAAAGCACCAACCATTATCAACGGTGATACCCTCATCGCCTCAGGTAACCTCAGGGGCTACAAATACAACCAAGGCTATCGCGCCGACACAGACGTATACGGCCTCTACCTCGACTACGAGACTCAGATCAAAGTCCTTCACGACGGCGGAACTATCTGGGTCAAGGGCGGCAAACTGCATTTTGATCAATGCAACAGTCTGACGATCCTCGTCGCGGCAGATACCAACTACGTCAACCAACGCAGCAAGGGATGGAAAGGCTCACACCCTCACGAAAAACTCACCGAGCAAATTCGCAAGGCATCCTACCAAAGTTACGAAGCTCTAGAAAAGGCCCACATCAAGGATTACCAGAAGCTTTATGAGCGCTTCGCCATCGACTTACCGCGCAATCACAACAGTAATCTACCGACCGATCAGCGCCTCGAGATCTATCAAAAAGACCCCAGCGATAAATCGCTCGAAGCACTACAACTCCACTACGCGCGTTACCTCATGATCGCTTGCTCCCGCCCCGGATCTCTTCCAGCGAATTTGCAGGGTCTCTGGAATGAGTCGAATAATCCCCCTTGGCGCTGCGACTACCATTCGGATGTGAATATTCAAATGAACTACTGGTTCGTTGATCAAACAAACCTCTCCGAATGCTTCGAGCCACTAGCCTCTTACCAAGCCTCTGTCCGTGAAGTCCGCAGAGAAAACACCCGCAAGAAATTCGGCGAGAACATCCGCGGGTGGGCTACTCGATCCGAAAATGGAATTTTCGGTGGCTCCTCCTATCTGTGGGTGCCTGGCGATGCCGCTTGGCTCGCACAGAATATCTGGGATCATTACGCCTATACCAAAGACAAGACCTATCTGAAAGAGGTCGCCTACCCGATTCTCAAGGAACTCTGCCAATTCTGGGAAGACTACGCCATCACTACACCAGACGGCAAACTGATCAGCCCCCCGTCCGTTTCTCCTGAACATGGGCCCAAGGTCGCTGGCAACTCATACGAAGACCAGCTAATGTATGATCTGTTTACTAACTACATTGAGGCATCAAAAGACCTCGGAATCGATGCCGACTACCGTCAAAAAGTCACCGAGATGCGCTCGAAACTCCTCGGACCTCAGATTGGGCGTTGGGGGCAATTGCAAGAGTGGATGGAGGACATTGATGATCCAAAGAATCAGCATCGCCATGTTTCCAATCTCATTGCCGTCTACCCTGGACGTCAGATATCACCACTCACCACACCAGAATTAGCGAAAGCCGCGGCGACCTCTCTCGATGCTCGCGGGGATTCCGGCACAGGCTGGTCAATTGGCTGGAAAATTAATTTATGGGCTCGCCTCTACAATGGCGACCGTGCCTACAGCATCCTGCAAAATTCGCTCAAGATCTCCCGCACCACCAAGATCATCATGAACTTCGCTGGAGGGACCTACCACAACCTGCTGATGGCTCACCCTCCTTTCCAGATCGAGGCAAACTTCGGCTACGCCTCAGGCTTCTGCGAACTGCTCATGCAATCCCACCTCGAGGAGATCCACCTTCTACCCGCGCTCCCTTCCGCATGGCCGGACGGCAGTATCAAAGGACTCAAGGCCCGCGGTAATCATTTGGTCGACATCACTTGGAAAGACGGCAAGTTGCAAAATGCAATCATCATCTCACCCAAGGGCATTACCCCGAAAGTGCGAGTTGGTAACACATTGATCGATCCCACCAAGGATCCTCGAGTCACTCTCAAGCACTGAACGGGCCCTACATTTTATCGACCCAAGAATTCCTTGCGCGGTTGACAGTTTGCTGAGTTTGCCGCCATGCTCTTGGCCATGCGATTCTTGACCCAGTGGCTGCTTTTGCTGCTCGTTACTTTTTCAATTGGCAGCGCCAAATCCGAACACGTCATCCTTTGCGGCGGCCCTGCGCTTCGTCAGTGGGAAGACCTTCGCGTTGAACGAGATCGACACGACCGATGGTGGGGGAATTTTGTCCGAGCCTCGACCATCCGCATGGATGAACTGAAGATCGCCTACGGGGCCAATGTCCCCATTACTTGGATCGTCTACCGCCCGAGCTATGAAATGCGCTCACGTGCCGATGGTCAGCCCTACACCAAGTGGATCAGCCAAAATGCCTCCAAGCGAGGTGCCAAGCTGATTTGGGTCACTTCCGGAACGCAGGCAATCAGCGCGATCAATCGACCTTCCCGCGGCAAAATTGTGACCTTCGATTACTTCGGCCACTCGAACCGCTATTGCTTCATGCTCGATTACGGTAGCGAGATTCTCGGAGCCAGCGGCGCTTGGATCCACGAGAACGACCTCTACAAAATCAAGTCGCGCGCCTTCGCCCCGAATGCCCAGTGCCAGAGCTACGGCTGCCACACCGCCGAGAGCATGAGCGGCAAATGGAAGGCCGCCATCGGCATTCCTCTCATCGGCTGCACAGGAAAGACCGACTACTCCAAGGTAGGCTCCGGCCAGATGCCTTTCAATTCTTCCGGCCGCTGGGTGCGATAGTCGTCGAAATTTGCGACTACTACCCACGTCCTTGACCCTTTACCCAATCACCGTTTTCCCATGACCTTTGACGAACTCAAGTCCCTCTACGAACTCCCTCTCTTCGAATTGATCGATAAATCCCGTGCCGTCCATCGCGACAATTGGCCCGAGAATGAAGTCCAGCTCTGCACCCTTCTTTCGATTAAAACCGGCGGTTGTTCCGAGGATTGCTCATACTGCGCTCAATCCGCCCGCTACAAATCTGGTGTCGATGCCGAACGCTTGATGGAAAAACAGGACGTCATGGAGCGCGCACGCCACGCTCGCGCCTCGGGCTCGACCCGATTTTGCATGGGTGCCGCCTGGCGCGGCGTCCGCGGAGGCACCAAGCGCTTTGATCAGGTCGTCGACATCATCGAGGATGTCTCCAAGCTCGGCATGGAAGTCTGCGTCACCTTGGGTAACCTTGGGCCAGACGAAGCCAAACGACTCCGTGAAGCCGGAGTAACGGCCTACAATCACAATATCGACACCTCTCCCGAGCACTACCCAAACATCGTCACCACCCATACCTTTGAGGACCGGCTCGATACCATCCGTGCGGTCCAGGATGCCGGAATGTCTGTCTGTTGCGGCGGCATTCTCGGGCTCGGAGAGACCGTCGATGATCGTCTCAAGATGATGGAAGTGATCTCCAGCTTCAATCCCCAGCCGGAATCCGTCCCCATCAACTCACTCATGCCCATGCCCGGCACCCCGCTTGAGGGCTCGGAGCCAGTGACCGTTTTCGACGTGGTGCGCATGATCGCAGTCACCCGCATCGCCGTTCCCAAGGCCAAGGTGCGTCTTTCCGCTGGTCGAACCCACTTCTCCGAAGAAGCTCAGGCCATGTGCTTTTTCGCCGGGGCAAATTCTATCTTCTACGGTGATAAACTGCTTACCGCTAAGAACCCTGCCGTGGAAAAGGATCTAAAATTGATCGAGGCTCTTGGTCTCAAGACTCAAGCACCTAACCCCGATATGGCACCGCCCGCAAGCGATGGCGAGAAGCCTGCCTACCCTTGCTGTCAGGGCGAGGAAGAGGGCTTGGTCGCTGGATCTTGTGAGATCTGATCTCGGAATCGACCCTTTCGAAGGAATTCACCATGCGCATCGCCATTCGCGGTATCGGATTGATCACCGCCCTCGGCCAGGGAGCGCAGGCTCACCTCGATGCTAGAGGCCCGAATTTTCGTCCACTTGGCGAGCACCCCGCTGCTTCCGACCCGAAATTCGATCACCTCCCGGCGGCGTGGATCGAGGAGCGAGACTTCCTCAATTCACGCAAATTCGGTCCCGCTACCTGTCTCGGCGTCGAGGTCGTCAAACAGGCCATCGCCGATTCTGGCCTGAGCTCGGAAGAGATTCGCGACGCACATCTCTGGGTCGGGACTTCGCGAGGTAATGCCGCTGCCTTTGTCGATCCTTGGCCTGGTCGGCGCCCCGCGAAACTGCTTGCCGCCAGCAATTCACTCCACGGCGAAGTCGCCGCCGCAATCAGTATCGATCAAGGCATTCAAGGGCCCTACAACGTTCTCGCCAATGGTTGCTCAGCCTCGCTCGATGCTCTTGGATGGGCCTACGAGTCCATTCGCTCCGGCCGCACTCGAACAGCCATCGCCGTTGGGGTGGAGCTACCCATCTCCCCAAGCCTGCTGCGCGACTACCATCATGCTGGTATGCTGAGCTCCAACGGAACCAGCGATCCCTATTCCCCACAGGCCAGCGGATTCATCCCGTCAGAGGCGGGAGCCGCCATCGTCCTCCAGGCCATCGATGATGATGACGAAAATGTCCCCTGTCTCAATCGCTACGATGCTAATTCAGATGCCACCACCCTCCTTGGCGTTCCCAGGGACGGTGCACCTCTTTCCCGACTGCTTGAACAAATTCAATCGCCCATCAGCGTAATTTGTCCCCACGCCAGCGGCACGCCACTTCACGCCATCGGCGAGATCGCAGGAATCCGCAGCGCCTTTGCAAAACAAATACCAGAGCTCCTGCCCCTCAAGCCTTGGCTAGGTCACTCCATTGGCGCCAGCGGTGCCGTGGAATCGGCCCTCATCGCAGCCTGGCTGCGCAGTGGAAGCCTACCCGGTGCCCGTGAAGGCATCGCACCTAAGAATTTCCAACTCCACTCCGGAGGTCCCATCAAAGGCGAAGTCCTCAAGATCGCTTCATCCATGGGTGGCCATAACGCAATCATCGGAATCACTGGCTAGGCTCTTGTCTCTCAACCATTGACTCTGCCTAAGTAGCTCGTTTTTCGTGTATTTCACGAATTTCGTGGTTTCCCTAAATGCCAATCTGCGCCTAAACCAACCACATCGCCATGCAGTCACTTCTCAACCAGACACCTGAGAGCCTAAAAGCCCTCTTGGAATCCAAATCCCAGCCGGGATTTCGCGCCAGCCAAGTCCTCGACTGGGTCTGGAAGAAGCAGGTCGCGTCCATCGACGACATGACCAACCTCCCCAAGGCACTCCGTGATGATCTGAACGAAGCCTACAAGCTGCACCCCCTCGAGTTTAGCCAAGTCAGTGGATCCCAAGACACCACTCGCAAATTTCTCTTCAAATTGGACGACGGACGCTACGTCGAGTCCGTCCTCATCCCAGCCAACCCCGCCCTCTACGGCGAGAGCTCGGATCGTCGCACCATCTGCGTCTCCTCCCAGGTCGGCTGCGCCTTTGACTGCAAATTCTGTGCCTCCGGCCTAGCAGGCTTCACCCGGAATCTCGATGCCGCCGAGATTGCTGGCCAGCTACTCCAAGTGGAACGTCACTCAGGAGAGCGCATCAACAATGTCGTTTTCATGGGCATGGGTGAGCCTCTTGCTAACTTGAAGAACCTGCTCGGCGCCATCGAGCTCATCACGTCCCCTTGGGGGCTCAACATCGGTGCTAGGCACCTGACCATCTCAACCTCAGGCCTCGCCCCGCAGATCAAGAAGCTTGCCGATCACCCACAACAAATTCGCCTCGCGATCTCCCTTCACGGTGCCACTGACGAAGTCCGATCAAAGATCATGCCAGTCAACGACCGCTGGGGAATCGATGAACTATTTGAGTCACTGAACTACTGGAACAAGAAAAAGAAGCAGCGCCTGACTTTCGAATACATCCTAATCAAGGGCGTTAACGATTCCTTGGAACAGGCCCGTATTCTAGCGAGCCGAGCACGGTCTCTCGGGGCCAAAGTCAATTTAATCCCCTACAACACCGTCGAAGGACTCGATTGGGTCCGTCCTCCAGGCGGACACTGCCGCAAGTTCCAGCGCATCCTCATTGACGGCGGCGTCAGCGCCACTCTCAGACTGGAAAAAGGCCACGACATCAACGCCGCTTGCGGCCAACTCCGCCTCAAACAAGAGACCGAAGAGGGCATCATCGAAGCCCCAGTCAAATCCAAGTCTCCCAATAAATAGCGCAGTTCGCACATCTCCCCTGTAGAGAAGGGTTTTTCAAATCCT
>CAXIBU010000169.1:0-6948 GCA_964021555.1 uncultured Verrucomicrobiales bacterium
TGGGTGATTCCATTTCGAAAGGCATCGCGGCCCGACATCAGTGCCGCTCGGGTCGGAGCGCAGGTCGGGCTTGCGTGGAAGTCGGTGAAACGAGTGCTCTGCGAATGCAGCTTATCCAAATTCGGTGTTTTCAGGAAAGGGTGCCCATGACAGGCCAAGTCGCCATAACCTTGGTCGTCGGTCATCACTAAAATGATGTTAGGCTGGCTGCCCTTGAGTGGTCCATCTGCCGCAATGCCAAGTCCCGCCGAAAAGAGAAATGCACTGATTAGCAACAGTGCGCGCGAGGAAAAACCAGTTGAGCGGAACATAAGTGCGACGATATCCGGAATGATGAAACAGGGCAAGGAGGCACGCCACGAAAAAGCCCGCTCACGGTGACGCGAGCGGGCTTTGAAGAGTGATTAGGTTTCGAGCAGAATTCGCTTACGAAACGATCGGCAGCGGTGCCGTCTTCTTCCACTCGCCACGGGTAAAGTCAGGGAAGTCCTGTGGCATGCCATCTTCTTTAACTGACTTAATCGACAGTGGTGTCACTGCTGACCAGAGGCAGCCTTCGTAAACGTTTTGATCGAGTGGTTGGCCTTTCTGCAGACATTCAACGACGCGATAGTTCATCATGGCATCCATGCCGCCGTGGCCGCCCATTTTCTCGCCGATCTCTTTCAAGCGAATGTAGAGCGGGTGGTCGTAAGCTTCGTAGACCGCCTTGAGCTTGTCCCCTTGGGCCCAACTGTGGTGGTTGGTGTGGTTTTTGCCACCTGAGAGTGCTTCGAAAGCAGTATCGATGAGGCCTTTGTCGCCCTTGTGGTATTCCAGCGCGACGCGAGTTGGGAAACCGGCTCCGGTGCCCTTGGTGCCCTGAATGAGGTTGTGGCGGGTGTATGGACGTGGAGAGCTTTCATCCCATTGGACCATGATGGTGCGGCCAATCTGCGTTTTGATGATTGAGGTGCTCATGTCACCACCGACAAATTCGATTTTCTTTAGCTTGGAATCCTCGCCCTTGTTCTTATCGATCCAGAGCTTGTGGTTGCGTGGAGGAGAAGAGAAGGAAACAAGACGGCGGAAGGTATCTTCGCCGCGACCGATATTCATGTATTGGGCAACAGGGCCGAGGCCGTGGGTTGGGTAAAGATTACCAGCTTTCTTCGCCCAGTGATGGGTGCGCCAGCTTCCGGTGCCGCGGCCGGCGTCGACCTGATTCATCTGACCACGAAGTTCGTGAATGTAAGCGGCCTCACCGTGAACCAGCTCGCCGAAGACACCCTTGCGGCACATGTTGAGGAACAGAAGTTCGTCACGCCCGTAGTTTACGTTCTCCAACATCATGCAATGCTTCTGAGTCTTCTCAGAGGTATCAACGATCTTCCAACATTCTTCGATGGTGGTCGCGAGTGGAACTTCGACGCAAACGTGAGCTCCTGCTTCCATGGCATCACAGGCCATTGGTGCGTGCCATTCCCAAGGAGTGACAACGTAGACGAGGTCGGGCTTGGTTTCTGCCAACATCTTTTTGTAAGCGTTCTCATCGCCGTGATAAAGCTTGATGTTCTGGTGGCGACCGGGATTCTTCTTGGTGATGCGATCTTTCGCACGCTCAGCGAGGTCCTGGTGAAGATCGCAAAGTGCGACGACTTCAGTGCCCTCGAAAGCTGCCAAATGGGTGTAGTGAGTGCCACCACGTGCGCCCAAACCGATGACTGCGACTTTGATTGTTTCCAACTTGGGAGCGATGAAGCCGCCCATGTATTTGGCTTTAGATGGTCGTGCAGGAGCTGCGCTTACCACTGAGTTGATTGAGGCCAGACCTGCGGTCATGCCGCCGATGGCTTTGATGAAGTTACGTCGTGTGTTCATAAATTGGTTCAGGATGGTTTACAGCTCAATAGAGCTTCTACTTTCAAGGATCAATGACAGAAGTCGAATTATGCCAGAATGTTTAAATGTTCCGTAACAATGAAGCGTCACGGTCGAACGACTTTTTTTGATTGAGACTACCAGATCCTGACCTACCCCTTTTCCCGTGTCCGCTGATTTAAAACTCACTTACCCCGACCTCCCCGTTTCGAGAGAGCGCGAGCAAATCCTTGCCGCTCTTGCTAAAAATTCGGTGATTGTCGTGGTTGGAGATACGGGATCCGGCAAAACAACCCAGCTCCCCAAGATGGCCATGGAGGCCGACCAAGCGCGCCAGGCTAGCGGCAAGATCGGCTGCACCCAGCCACGGCGGATCGCTGCTGCAGGCGTCGCTGGTCGCGTGGCCGAAGAGCTTGGCACCGAACTGGGCAGCGTCGTCGGCTATCAGGTCAGGTTCGATGACCGCTCGAGCGGCGATACCGCGATCAAATTCATGACCGACGGGATCTTGCTCGCTGAAACCCAGGGCGATCCCGAGCTGCGGCAGTATTCGACGCTGATCATCGATGAGGCCCACGAGCGCTCGCTGAACATCGACTTTCTTCTCGGTTACCTCAAGCAACTGTTGGAGAAACGCAAGGATCTCAAACTGATTATTTCCTCAGCGACCCTAGACGCGGGGAGCTTCGCGAGCTTCTTTAATGAAGCCCCAGTGATCCAGGTTGAAGGGCGGACTTTTCCCGTTGAGGAGCACTACTTGCCCGAGGAAGAGGGCGAGGAGCTTCCCGAGCACGTGGGCCGTGCGGTTAGGTGGTTGAGCCAGGTTGATCACGAAGGCGATGTCCTGGTGTTCCTGCCTGGTGAGCGCGAAATTCGTGAAGTCCACGACGTGCTGGACGCCATGCGTTTCCCGACCACTGACGTGCTCCCGCTCTTCGCCAGATTAGGCCTGAGTGAGCAGCAACAGGTCTTCAACCCCACTCCAGGCCGACGCCGCATCGTGCTGGCGACCAATGTGGCCGAGACCTCGTTGACCATTCCAGGCATCGTTTACGTGATTGATTCCGGCGTGGCACGGGTCAGCCGTTGGATCCCGGGACGGGGCGTCCAGCGCCTGCAGATCGAGCCGATCTCCCAGGCTAGCGCCAAGCAACGCAAGGGCCGCTGTGGCCGGATCAGCGAGGGTGTGTGCATCCGCCTTTATGATGAAGAGGACTTCGATCTGCGGGCCGAGTTCACTGATCCCGAAATTCGCCGCAGCTCGCTTGCAGGTGTCATTTTGCGAATGAAGTCCCTTGGACTGAGCGAGATCTACGAATTTCCCTTCATCAATCCCCCTTCCAAAACCCACATCTCGGAAGGATTCCGCACGTTGCAGGATATTGGTGCCCTCAATAAGGGTCGCGAGCTCACCCGGCTCGGACGCAAGTTATCCAAACTCCCGCTCGATCCCGCTCATGCGCGCATGTTGATCGAGGCAGAGTCCCGCGGCTGCCTCCGTGAAATGCTGGTCATCGTCGCTGGGCTTAGCGTGATGGACCCAAGAGAGCGACCTTCGGAGAAGCGCAAGGAGGCTGACGAAGCTCACAAGCGCTGGCTCGATCGCGACAGCGACTTTACCACTTACCTGAAAATGTGGGCGGACCTTTCGGAATTCCGAGATGGCAGGGGCTGGAAGCGCAATCAGCTGCGCAAGCATTGCAAGAAGCACTTCCTCAACTTCAAACGAGTGTTTGAATGGGATAACTTGCATCGGGATATCCTACGTTTCGCCAAGCGCGCGCTAAAGTGGAGCCCGGACAGCCTGCCCAGCGATCCGCGCGGCTGGGCGGAGACTGGGCTGATCCACAAATGCATCCTCGCCGGCATCCCGCGCTCCTTTGGTGTCTGGGATCATAAAGACCGTTCATACAAAGGCCCGCAGGGCAAGGCCTTCGCAATCTTCCCTGGCTCGGGGCTCTTTAATCGGAAAAAACGACTCGATTGGGTGCTTGCCACTGAATTGGTCGATACCACCCGACTTTGGGCCCGCAAGGTTGCCATGATGCAGCCGGAATGGCTTGAAGAAGTCGCACCTCACCTGTGCAAGAGCCACTATTACGATGCCGTTTTCGATCCTCAGCAGGGCGCGGTCTATGGCAAGGAGCGCGTTGTTTGCGGCGGATTCATCATCATTAAGGATCGCCCCGTGCACTATGGGCGTATTTTCCCCGAGCAAGCGCGCGAGATCTTCATTCGCGAGGCTCTCTTGGGCGAAGGGCTGAAGTCGCGCCCCGCCTTCTTGCGTCATCTCGATGAAATGCGCGAGCAAGTCAAGTTGATGGAGGTCAAGCTGCGCAAACCTAATCAGCTGTGGTGCGAGGAGGGCGCTTTCGAATTTTTCGATGATCGGCTGCCCGCCGACGTCCATACCGCCAAGGCCTTCCATCAGTGGCGCAAGGCACTTGAGGGGAAAGACAAAATGGCGCTGCATTTGACCGCCGATGACGTGCTCTATCAGCCCGTCGATGAGCTACCGCTGGAACATTTCCCCGACGAGATCACTTACGCCGATCAGAGCTACCCGCTCTACTATCACCACGGGCCAGGCGACCGCGATGACGGGGTAACGATTGGCGTTCACATCGATCAGCTACCCGACTTCCCCGATCTTCTCCCCGACTGGGGCGTGGCGGGTCAATTGGAGCTTCGGGCCGATGCCTTGATCCGTTCCTTGCCGAAGGACCTGCGGAAATGCTTTCATCCCATCCAAGCGGCGGCCAATGATTTCGCCGATTTCTGGCGCCGACGCCAAGCGGACAAGCCGATAACCTTCGAGATGGCCGAGTTTCTCAGCCAATGGGGTGGCCGTGCGGTCGATCCGAGCTCCTTCTCCCTCGACCGCCTCGCCCATGAACTAGTAATGAAAATTTGGGTCTGCGATGATGCTGGTGAGGAGCTGGGCTTTGGGGAATCCGTCGCCGAGCTCCGCGAAAAGCTCGCCCCGCAGCTGAGCCAGCGATTCGAGAGCCAAGCGGGCTCCGAATGGGAAATGAGCGGGCATACCGAATGGGATTTCGGTGAACTGCCCGAGGAAGTCGAAATCGGCCCGCAAGTTGGCTACCCTGCCCTGATCGATGAAAATGAGACTGTGGGGCTCCGAGTTTACCCGCAGGCCTGGGAGGCTCAGCGCAGTCATCGCCAGGGCTGCATCCGCCTGGCCATGCTGTCCGAGACCGATCACGTCGACTACGTCAAGAAGGGCTTTCCGATGTCGACTGAAGCCAAGCTCTACCTGCCCATGCTCGGGCGCGACTCATCATCACATTTCTCCGACCTGATGGAACTCGCCGTCGAAGGTGCCATGGGAATGCCGCTTCCGCGCTCGGCGGAGGCATTTGAGCTTAGCAGCAAGCGCATGCGAGAGCATCTCTACGAGACTGCGGAACGCCTCGGTGACTTCGTTGAGCAAGTGGCCCTGCAATTCCGAGTTCTTGCCGAGCGCTGCGATGCTGAGCGCGATCACCGCTACCACGGCCCCATCGTCGAAGACATCGAGGCCCAGATTGATTGGCTGTTCCGTCCTCGCTTCCTCGCGAAATGCGGCTTCGCACAGTTCCTCGAATACCCGAGGTATTTCGAAGCCATGATCGTTCGGCTCGACCGACTCAAAAGCCTTCCCTACTTGCGCGACGTCGAGAAATTCAACCAGCTCAAACCCTACCACGAAGACTGGCTAAATGCCTCCACCGCCCAAGGCGATAGCGGCCCTACCGACCAACTCGGCTGGATGCTCCAAGAATGGCGGGTTTCGCTCTTCGCTCCCACTCTACCTGTGCCCATCAAAGTCAGCGAAAAGCGCATCGCCCAGCTAGCAGATTCGCTTTTCGAATAGCTGAGGGAGAGCATACGGAGGGCTATTCACCAGTTAGTTCTCCGCCTCAGGATAAGTATCATTGGATTTCTCTAGTGAGATTTTAAAGGTAAGTTAGACTCGCCTCCATGAAGTGTCTTGTTGTTCTGATTGGACTGATCTGCCTTTGGTGCACCCTTCCCGTATCTCAGGCGGCGGTGGAAATGGTGAGGGCGCCGAATTTTGGCGCGGAGGCTGTTGATCAGCTCGACCACTCCAAGCAAGCCTGCGGCCCGGCGAGCCTTCTGAACCAGCTCAGATTTGGAAATGCAACGCTTCAAAGTGCCGAAGGAAAAATACCGGCGGAAGGCGACGCGCGGAAGTTGCGCTGGATCATCGGCAGATATGGAATCAAAGGGTCCAACCACCTCTCAGGTCGCATGCGCTGGAATCAAGCCACGGGCGTCAATGTGGCCGACCTCGAGGACATGGCGAATTTGATGGCCGGTGAATTGCGCTCTTCAAAGGTCACCACCGAACACCTCCAGCGCAAAAAGGGTGACCGGGGGCAAGAACTCATCAGCCGGGCCCACAAACGCATCGTGAAATCATTGAAAAGCGGCGTTCCTCCCATTCTGCAGGTGCGCCGGGTCGTCCACCGGCAATCGACCCAAGCTCAGCAGAAGTTCTGGATGGGAGTGCATGGTCATTTTGTGGTTATCATCGGTGTCCAAAAGAAGCTCGCGAAAAACTCAAGCCAGCTGCTCGTTGAATACGTCGACCCATGGCGAGGAAGTAAATTCAGTGGGTATTTGGAAATCCCAACCGAGAAATTTTTTGCCACCAATCCGAGCTCTAAAGATGGAAATGGTTTTTCCGTTACCCCCTACCTCAACGTCAATTTCCCCAGTAGCTCCATTGGTGAATCTAAAATCCGAGCGGGTGAAAAGAGCGTGCTCACCTGCCCGAATTTGATCGGCCGCTTTTGAACCCAATTCTTTGGTGGCGGCCTACGCGTTCCGTGTTTATCTAGACGTTAAGGAGATTATAGACTTTCATGGATAACTCACACTTGCCCCCGATCTCCCCCATTTGGCTGGGTGGCTTTCGCGTCACCGCCAAATTCCTTTTCAAACGGCAGTTCGACGGGCTGTGGGTTCAGCACGAGTCCGAATGGAAGAAGCCGGAAGCTCCCCTGCTCATTTACTCGAACCATCCCGGATGGTGGGATCCAATCACCGCCTGTCTCTTGGCCA
>CAXIBU010000170.1:0-6908 GCA_964021555.1 uncultured Verrucomicrobiales bacterium
AAGTCGCGGAAATTCCAGTGACCGTCCGCCAACGGCGGGGTATCGATGTCGGGGCAGGTTGCGGCCAGCTAGCCGGGTGAATGCCGCCTTGCTGTTTTTTATCTCCTGAATCAGCTTGTCCTAGGAGCGCATTTCTCATATCCTTCTAACAATGGAAATTGAGGTAATGCCATCAGAGGGAGGGGAGCCGGCTTCGGTTAGTGAAGTCGTGGGAGCACTGAAGAAAGTGGGATTTGAGACCAAGCTTGAGAACCCAAACTGGGGCTGCTGGATTCACCTATCTGGATACCAGACGTCGATCTCGGTTGACTTGGAACGACGTCTCATTTCCCGGGCCTGTCTCGAGATCGATGATGCTGATCCCGATGAAGTTCAGAGCAAGCTTTTCGCCGCCTTCGCTAAACTCGGGTGGCAGGGTGAGGATGAAGATGGCCCCTTCCGATTAGACTAAAGCTCGGCCCGATCAGTGGTGTCGGCATAAGAGTGCGCCTATCGTTTTCACCACGTGGGCACGGTCTGCCTTTGCAAATTCGAAAGGTGGCGTGATCGCGAGCACGTTGCCATCCGGACCATCGGCCAGGGCGATGATGCCTTTCGCCAGCAGCTCGCCTAATAGCTGCCCTGCCACGTCGCCAGCTGGGCGGCTATCAGTGTGCCGTAGCTCGACCCCAATCATGAGCCCTTTTCCTCTGACCTCGTGGATCAGGTGGCTATCGATCCCTTGAAGGGCCTCCACCCAGGCATGACCTGACTCCTCTACCGCCAGCGAGACGGCGTGGTGATCGAGCGCCTCGAGTGAGGCTAGCGCCATGGCACAGCCGACCGGGTGCCCCAGAAAAGTCGACGTGTGGATCGCCTCACCAGTCGAGAGCGGCCACGCATCCATGACTGCCGACTTTCCGATACAGGCGGAAATGGGAAATCCGGAGCTCATTGCCTTACCAACGCAGATCAAGTCAGGGCGGACGCCCCAGTGATCGCCAGCGAAGAGCTTCCCGGTGCGCTGAAATCCCGAGTAAATTTCGTCGTGAATGAGGATGACCGCATTTTCGTCACACCACTCGCGAAGAAACGAATGCAGGCGCTCGGCGGGGAGGACTTTGCCACCACGTCCTTGGATCGGCTCGATTAAAAGTGCGCCGATGGTCGAGGGATCCAACTCGCCCAGTTGCGTTTCAAGTTCGCTCAGTTCTCGCTCATTTCTGGGAAAGGTCAACGAATGGCTGATCGGTGAGAGCTGCGCCTCAAAGGGTTCCCGGAACTTGGGAAAACTCCCGGCTAAAAGCGCTCCATAGCCGAGCCCATGGTAGCCGCCATCGAAAGAGATCACGCCAGGCTTTCCCGTTGCCAAGAAGGCGGTCTTGAGCGCGGTCTCCACGGCTTCGAAGCCCGAATTTGATAAGGTTACCTTGGCATGCCCCAGCCCCCAGCGCTCGAAAGTCATTGCCACCAGCTTTTCGCAAAGGCGCACTTTAAGCTCGGTCGGGTGAACATCGCCCATGGCATGCAGCAGCTCTTGCGACTGTTCCAACATGGCATTGACCACCGGCTCCGGCCGATGTCCCAACCCGGCGACACCGAAGGCGCTGGTTAGGTCGAGGTAGCGATTGCCGTCCACGTCCCAGACATTTGATCCTTTCGCCGACTTCCAGAAGATCGGCCAGTCATCCGCGAGGTAGGTGACATTGCGACATTCAAACTGTCTCAGCCGATCCGCGAGGGCGGCCGACTTCGGTCCGGGGACAGGCGTGATGAGCTCGGGCAGCATTGCAGAGGCAAAGTCGGGATCTCAAGGGCGTGGTGCGGGGAGCACGCCGGAACTTTCTCCCGTGACGGCCAGCTCCTCGATCTTAGGCCTCAGCAAGGGGCTGAGCTCGCCTTTATAAGCCACTCTACCTTGCTGATCGAGAATGTAGACCATCGGTAGGATATCGACCCGGTAATCGTGGGTCACCCGACCACCTGGGTCCACCAAGTTATCAAAAGTCATTTCATTCTTCTTCAAGAACTCTCTCAATTCAGACGGTGCGTTGTTGACCACACCGAGCATGGCGACGTTGTCCTTCAAAGCTCCCAAATCGGCGAGCAATGCGTTCATCGTTGGCACGCTCTGCACACAAATGCTCGAATCCAAAGACCAGAAGACCAGCACCGTCACCCTCGAGCGATAATTAAGCAGGTTCACTTCGAGGTCATCCTGATCTCGGAGGGAGAAAGTCGGTGATTGTTTGCCGACATTGAGATTCTTCACTCGGTAGAGCTCGTCTTTTACCACGTCGATGACCAATCCTCTGCCAAAAGGTGCATCACCACCTAGCTCCAGCGCCTTACGGAGGTGCTCACGGCGCTGGTTCATGATCTTCGGGGCATCGCCAATCCGACGAAGGATAATTGCGGCGGCCACATGAGCACTCGCTTTTACCTTATCGGAGGGATTCGTGCTGATCACCTTATTTACCACACCGAGACAGCGCTGGTGCTCAAGGTTGGCGAGGGCTGGCATCAGCTTTCCAAGATCGGGATTGATGATGAGCGCGTGCTCGATTGCATCCATCACCGCATTGAAGGCACCGACCCGCTCCCCTTCGGGAATACCCACCCATGCGGCCGGGCGGGCCAACATCCAGGCCAGTGGCTCGATCACCCATCCCTCGTCCAAATGATTCTCGACCTGACGCCACAAGCGCTCCAATTGAGCGCCTTCGTCAGGGCGCCGGGTCAGGATCAGATCCCGAGTTTTGGGGTTCTCGGCATCTGCCATTGCCGACATCCAAAGTTCCACCTTGCGCTCGTGGGCCTTCATCAACTGCTCGGCAGCCACCTGATCGGCTCCTGCGGGGCTGACTGAAAGGAGGGCCAAGAAAGCTGCGATACTGATAATCCGTCTCACCATGGGCAAAGATGTAGCCTCCTGAGAGCCGAAACGCAACTTCGCACTTCTCAAGTCGCCGCACTTCGCCCTAGTCTGCTGAACCGTGCGGGTGAAGTCATCATCCGCCGAGACCAAATCCCACGCCTGCTTCATTGATCGCCATCCCGCTCTTCATCGCCCTCGGCTACTTGCTCTCAAGCTCCCGCAAGTCGATCCGCTGGCGCACTGTCGGCGGGGCCTTTCTCTTTCAACTGGCGATTGGTGCCTTCGTCTTCATGGTCCCGTGGGGCCGTGACCTGCTGGAATGGATGACGGTCAAAGTCGGCGACATCATCGGTGCCGGCCAGAGCGGCATCACCTTTCTCTTCGGTAACGTGGCGACAGGTGACGGCGGCATCGGGTTCGTTTTCGCCTTCCGTGTGCTCCCTGTCATCATCTTTTTCTCCTCGCTGATCGCAGTGCTCTACCACCTGAAAGTCATGGGTTTGGTCATTCGATTGCTCGGCGGAATGTTGCAGCGAATTTTGGGAACCAGCCGGGCCGAGAGCCTCTCAGCCGCCGCCAATATCTTCGTCGGTCAGACGGAGGCCCCGCTTGTCGTCAAACCTTACATCGCCGGAATGACCAAATCCGAACTCTTCGCCGTGATGGTAGGTGGTCTGGCGAGTGTCGCTGGCTCGGTGCTGGCCGGATATGTCGGGCTTGGTGCCGACCTTCGTTACCTGCTCGCCGCCTGTTTCATGGCGGCCCCCGCCGGACTGCTCTACGCCAAACTCATCATTCCTGAAACGGAAACTCCCAGCACCAGCATCCTGCCCTTCGCCGAAGGTGATGAGGCCCCCGCGAATGTCTTTGACGCCGCCGCCCTCGGTGCCTCCAGCGGACTCAAGCTGGCACTCAATGTGGGTGCGATGTTGCTCGCTTTCATCGGCTTGATTGCTCTGCTGAACTTAGGTCTAGGTGGCATCGGGGGCTGGTTTGGAAATCCGAGCCTGAGCCTTGAAATGATCTTGGGTGCAGTTTTTGCGCCGGTGAGCGCGAGTCTCGGGGTCGATTGGAGTGACATTCAGGCGGGCGGACGCCTGATCGGTCAGAAAATCGTGCTCAACGAGTTCATCGCCTTTGTTGATTACCAGAGCCTGAAAGCCACCCTGCAGCCCAAGAGCCAGGCGATCCTGACCGTTGCCCTGTGCGGATTCGCCAACCTATCGTCGATCGCCATTCTACTGGGTGGGCTCGGCGGGATGGCCCCGAACCGACGCAAGGACATCGCCCGCCTGGGCATGCGCGCGGTGCTCGCCGCGACACTTGCGAATTTCAGCAGCGCCGCGATCACCGGCATCTTCTTCCAAGGCTAAACGAATTTTCAACCCATGGACCTGCAAGACTGGCTGAGCCACAAACGCTACCTCACCGAAGGCGTGCGCCGAATCACGACGCCGGCAGGCGAAGGGATCTTGGTCGACGGCATTCTAAGCACGAAGCAAGAGCAGGCCCTTATTGCCGCCTCATTACGCCCGCCAAGCGGAAGCATCGTTCTCAAATTCGGCTCGCGTTCCTTCGTCGGGGCCGCCCCGATCGCCGATTCCAGACTCGCGCTCAAATACTACTCTAGGTTATCGCTGCGCCGCCAGCTCGGGTATACGCTTATGGGCACCCGTGCCATGCGCTCGTGGATCGCTGCCCGGACCTTTGTTAAACTCGGTCTTCCGACGCCTGAGCCGATTGCGCTGGTTGAGTCGCAGCGCTTTGGGTTCATCAAAGACCGCAGCCTCTTCGTCACTCGCATGGCAGAGGGAGTCTCGCTCAGAGAGTTCGCCAAGCAGCACGCCAGTGATACCCAGGCTCTCGAAAAACTCGCCACTGAGGCACGGCGAATTTTCCAGACCTTCGCCGAATTTCGCATCTACCATGGCGATACCAACACCAAGAACTTCATCGTTACTCCGGACGGGCAACTCAGCATTATCGACCTTGATGCCTGCGAGTTCCTAGTTCCGGAAAACCAGTGGCAAAAAAAACGCCGATCCGACGAACGAAAATTCAGCCGACTGTGGCAGGACAGCCCCGAACTGGCGGAGATCTTCAAAGACGTATTCAAGCCGTGAAGCACTTCAACCTCATTGCCAGAACGAATGGCGTCGGGCTCGATCAAGATGTCAACTTGGTCAAAGGTGCCCTAGAGGGCCTGGGTCATCAGGTCAGTGTGAGCCATTGCAGAGCGAGAAAGTCGTGGCAGAACTGGTTGCCGACGAAGCGCGAATTCGACGCCAATATTTTCATGGAGCGCGTGTTTCCCGCCTGGATCCCGACCGCGAAATGCAATTACCTCATCCCCAACCAGGAGCGCTTCCCGCAGCGTCATCTAGGACGACTCGCAAAGATCGACAAAGTGCTGTGCAAGACACGCCATGCCGAAGCGATTTTCGCCGCGCACGCAAGCACAGGTTTCATCGGATTCACCTCACCGGATCGTTCGCAGGCCGAGATCGAGCCTGACTATTCCAAGTTCCTGCACCTCGCTGGAAAGTCGACCCTGAAGGGAACCGAGACCATTCTTGAGGTCTGGAGCAAGCACCCCGAGTGGCCGATCCTTACCCTGATCCAGCACGCTGAAAATGCCCCGTCAGATTTACCCGCCAACATTCGCTTGATCAGCGATTACCTCTCGGACGATGAGCTGCAGACAATGCTGAACCAGCACGGAGTCCACCTTTGTCCCTCGCGCTCTGAGGGGTGGGGTCATTATGTGGTCGAGGCCATGTCGTGCCGCGCCGTCGTCCTCACCACCGATGCCCCGCCGATGAACGAGCTAGTCGACGACACCCGCGGCATTTTGGTCCCTTTCTCGGATCAGGAACCTCGCCACCTCGGCACGAATTTCTTCGTCGACCCGCCCCACTTGGAGCAGGCCATCGAGAAACTAATCGCCATGCCGAGCGAAGAGAAAGAGCAGCTCGCCGCCGCGGGCCGAAGCTGGTTCGAAGACAACAATCGGGGCTTCGCCGAGCGCCTAAACCTACAACTCAAGCTCGATGCCAGCCCCTGATCCACAGCTCATTCTAGGCAATTCGAATTCGCGCTTCTCCGGCGTGACCTCAACCATGTTGCAGGTGTTAGAGCACCAGAAAGATCTCATCCCCCTGGCGGTCATGGGCGAGCATCACCTGCCTGAGGACATTGCTCACCTAAGCTTCCGCGAAGTGGCTGCGCTTCCGCGAGATCGGGTCAGGGTCTTTCACGCGCGGCGCAATGATGAAATGATTCAAGCGCTTTTATTAAAACGAATTTTCCGGCAAAAGCTTAAAATTGCGTTCACCTCAACCGCTCAGCGCCATCATTCGAGCTTCACCAAATTCCTCATTTCACAAATGGATGCGGTCATCTCCACTTGCCAGGCCGCAGCTAGTTATCTCGATACCAAACCAGATATCATCGTCCCCCATGGCATCGATACCGAGCTCTATCATCCAGCCGAGGACCGTCGAGCAGCTTGGCAAAGTCTCGGGTTTCCGGGCAAATTCGGAATTGGTATCTTTGGCCGGGTCCGCCCCTCCAAGGGCATTGATATCTTGATCGAGGCCGCAATCCCCTTGTTGGAGGAGAACCCGGATTTCACTATCATCATTTGTGGCGAGACCACTCCCAAATTTCAGAGTTATCAGAACAAGCTCGAAGCCCTGGTCGCCGAGCACGGACTCTCCGAGCGTATCCGTTTCATCGGCAAGCAGCCCTTCTCGCGATTGCCCGAGCTTTTCCGCAGCATGTCGATCACCGCAGCACTGAGCCGCAATGAAGGTTTCGGGCTCACGGTCCTGGAAGCCATGTCGAGCGGCAGTGCCATTCTCTGCTCGGAGGCTGGAGCTTGGAAAGAGGTCGTTGAAAACGGCACCCATGGCTTTTGCGTGCCAATTGATGAAGTCGCAGCCACACGCGCCGCCCTGAAAAAGCTGATGGACAATCCCCCCGCCCTCGATGCCATGGGGGTTGCTGGACGAGAGCACGTGCTCAAGCACTACACCAGCCAGCGAGAAGC
>CAXIBU010000171.1:0-6860 GCA_964021555.1 uncultured Verrucomicrobiales bacterium
GGGCGGCATAACTTCGATCATCAAATCCCATAATTCAGGCCCAACCCTGCCCTACACTGCTGAATTTGCAAAACCGAAAATTGAGCGTTCGAGTGGGAGAGGTTACAAAGTTCTGAACCAAGCTTTCCCTGAGACGCGGAGCGACACCTGTCCCAAAATATGTGCAAATGCAGATAGCGGTTCGAGGCGGATGACCGAAGAGCGGTAAAGCCCGAAGTCAAAAGGCGGGGAACGCCCAAGGGGGACGATGCCAATTTTCCACCAACCGTTTAGCCATCGAAAAGCCTCCTTCGCTGGCGGCATGATTCGATTGTTGTTTCCTTAACATGGAAGTCGCAAAACTCACTTTAAATGGTTGCTACCGACCGCTGCTAGGTCGCTTCCGAGAGAGCCCGAGATAGGCAAGACCGCTGGCGAAAATTAGCATTGGGACTGACGGCTCGGGGATGGACGTGAACCGAAAACTTCCAGCGAAAATGCCTGGCGAAATTTCGCCAACGTCGGTGTAGCTGTAGAAGATAGTGGTGGTGCCGTCAAACGGCGATAAAAAGGTCCCATTAAAGTCAGGGTAGCTTGCTTGAACTCCGGATGAGGTATCATACTGCTGAAGTGCCGTCGGCACGCTTGGGAAGCTGATGTCGACAGCGCGCAAATCAATCGTTTGGTTGGTCCCTATTTGGACTTCGAAATAAGTGGAGCCAGGTGGGTAGGTTTCCGGTGGATTCAGAGAGACGTGAAAATGAGGGAAGCTAGCAATAGTCGTGCCACCCCCAAGCGAGGAATCAGCAATGTAATCGAACTCAAAGTTTCCGGAAAGCTCGGTAACGGAGTCGACCGAATAAGTCAGGGTTGTCGAACCATAGGCCGCTGTAGCGAGAAAGACAGAGGTGATTGCGGAGAGGAATCGTTTCATATCGCCAAATAGAATGGGGCGCAGCTTCGCGTTTGTCAATGATGCGAGGAGAGCGCCTCTGCCACTGCTGATTTCAGCGATGCCAATTGGCAAGAGCGATTCTTGAAGCAAGGCCTCTTTTCCCCAGTCACCATGAAAGCTAGTGAGATGAAAAACGGTTTCTTCACGATTATCATCGTGGGCGATCGTCTCATGACTACCGTAGATTAGGTTTAGCGAGACTTTGCCATCCGCTTGAATGATAGAAATGGCATGGTCACCAATGGGGCTGTCCCACTTGGTCGGATAGGCGAGGCTATCGCCACCCGCGGCGTCGCGCGAGGTGTCGCGAGGTGTCGCGGCGAATTGGAGGGGGCGCACCAAGGTAAGAGATGCATGGCTCGAACCAATTTGCATGGTTGAAGTTGAAGTGCTCGAGGCTTGGGATCACTTCGAGTCGGAGCATCTTGATGCTAGTGAGGTCGATATCAAAGTCTACAGCGTCATCTTTGGCCTACATGACTCGACTTTTCCAGAGGGTCGTCCCGTCGCCGATGACTTTGAAGTAGTCACATGCTGAGGATGAAACCTCGAATTTGGGCATTAGGCGGGTGGGGCGATTGCCATTTGCCATTTCATCCACGGCGGGCAGCTTGCCCTCGTGTTACGAAGGTTTGTGTGGTTCGAGCACTTGGATGTCGCGGCTTTGGGCGGATTTTGAGGCTCGTTTGATCCATTTGGCGGTGAGCTCTTGGGCGCGTCTGGCGGGCTTGCCGGGGGCGGGGCTGCGGCGTTTGCTGGTGCCATCCGGCATGAGGTCGAAGGCCTGTGAGTTGTCGTTGAAGAAGGTCTCGAGAATTTTGATCAAGCGCGCTTTGGGGCGCTGCCCTTCGATGGGGATCATGAGCTCGACTCGTTTGTCGAGGTTACGGGTCATCCAATCAGCCGAGGAAATGAAGACCTGCGGGCTACCTCCTTGGTGGAAGTAGAAAATTCGCGCGTGCTCGAGGTAGCGGTCGATGTAAGAGACGACTTGGATATTCTTTGCCTCGGCACGGCGTCCTGGCTTGAGGCAGCAAATGCCGCGGATGTTGAGCTTGATCTCGACCCCGGCTTTCGAGGCTGCGTAAAGCGCCTCGATGATCTCTTGGTCCTGCAGTGAATTTACCTTGGCAATGATCTTGGCGGGCTCGCCCTGTTTGGCCCGAGCGGCCTCGCTCTCGATGAGCTGGATCAGGCGCTTCTTCATTACAGTTGGGGCGGGCACTAGCTTGCGAAAACGCAGCAAGCGGGAGCGGCCGGTGACGCAGTTGAAGAACAGCGAGGCATCGGCCCCGAAGTCGGGATCGCAGGTCAGGAAGGAGGTGTCAGTGTAGAGCTTGGCCGTCGATTCATTGTAGTTGCCGGTGCCGAAGTGGCAGTAGCGGGCGAGGCGGCCATCCTCCCGGCGCACGACGAGGGTGATCTTGGCGTGAGTTTTCAGACCTTGGACACCATAGACGACCTGCACTCCGGCACGGTGAAGTTCTTCGGCACGGTCGAGGTTACGGGCTTCATCGAAACGCGCCTTGAGCTCGACCAATGCGGTGACGTGCTTGCCATTCTCGGCGGCCTTGATCAGGGCATCGATGATGCGGCTGTTCTTGGCGGTGCGGTAGAGCACTTGCTTGATGGCGACGACGTCGGGATCGGCAGCGGCCTCTTCGACGAGTCGCAGCACTGGCTCGAAGCTCTCGTAGGGGTGGTAGAGCACGATGTCGTTGCTAGCGATGTTGGTGAACATGCTCTCGCGGGAATCGATCAGGGCGCTTGGCAATTGGTCGGGCCAGGGTTCGTCGCGCAGGTCTTCGCCATTGGGCAAAAAGGCGAGGTCCATCATGGCGGAGAGGTCGAGCGGTCCATCGATGCGGAAAACCGTTGAGGCATCGGCACGGCACAGGGACTTAATCTGATCGGCGAGATGACGGCTGCAGCCACGGGCGATCTCGAGACGGACGGTTTCGGAGAACTTGCGGGCGACAAGCACCTCTTCCATTTCTCCGGCGAGGTCGATGGCGTCTTCTTCTTGAACCACGATGTCGCCGTTGCGAGTGACCCGGAATTTGGCGGTCCCAAGGATCTCTTCATCGGGGAAGAGCGTCTCTGCGAAGAGCTCGATCAGGTCTTCGATGAAGACAAAGGCGTGGCGACCATCAAATTCGGAAACCTCCACGCGACGGGGCAGACGGTCGGGAACGGGGATGACCACGAGGCGTGTGGCATCATCGCTATCGCGCAGTTCCACGGCGAGGTTTACTCCCATGGCGGGCACGCTGGTCAACTCAGGTTGCTCAGGATCGACGCCTAGTGGAGTGATGATGGGGTGAACATGCTCCTCGTAGAAAAGCTCGAGGCTGCGAACTTGACTGGAAGAGAGGTTCTTTTTCTCGATGGGGCAAATTCCGACCTCGGCGAGACCTGGGAGAATCTCTTGGTTCAGGATGCGGTATTGCTCATTCATCATGGCTACCACGCGCTTACGGATGGCGCTCAGTTGCTGATTGGGAGTCATGCCCGAAAGGTCGCGGGTGCGCGGGCTGGCGCGCTTCATGACGGTGAGTCCACCGATCCTGACCATGAAAAATTCGTCCAGATTACTGGCGGTGATGGCGAGGAACTTGAGACGTTCGAGCAGGGGACGATCTTGGCGGATGGCCTCTTCGAGGACCCGTTGATTGAACTCGAGCCAGCTGAGCTCGCGGTTGATGAAGCGTTTGGAAAGGTCGGACATGGGAAAGGAAATTAGATGGTGGCCTCTAGGGTGACCTCGCGGCCGAAGATGTCGCGGAAGAGCTGGCCCTTGCTGCGCAGGGCCATGCGCTCGATGCTGGTATCACTGACGCCATGCGCGATGAGGCGGAGCTTGCGATTGGTGATGCGCACGTCAATCGAGCTGATGCGCTGCGAGTGCGAACGATCCAGGGCATCGCCGATGCGCAAGAGCGAGGACATTTTACTCACTCGGGTGCGATCCTTGGAGCGTAGGTCACTGTAGACGCCATGGGAGAGTTTCGGGGCACTCTGACGGTGGTAGCGAGCGATCAGGGCGACGATCTGTTGATCGGTTTCGCCCAGCCCGA
Organism: uncultured Verrucomicrobiales bacterium; assembly: GCA_964021555.1. GTDB lineage: Bacteria > Verrucomicrobiota > Verrucomicrobiia > Verrucomicrobiales > Akkermansiaceae > CAXIBU01. The sequence continues at coordinate 4,012 of CAXIBU010000171.1, forward strand.
AGAGCTCGGAATTTAAAATGATGTATTGCGAGTGCTTGTGGTGCGCGCGCGGGCTGATGAAGGAGCCAGTCTCGTGAAGGATGGTCGCGACGCGGAGCAGAAGGCGGTCGTGCTCGGTCAGTTGATGCAACTCCTGGGTCTGCTGAAAAAGGCTATCGGTCAGCTGGGCAACATATTGATAGTGATTGGGGTCCGCCTGGTAGCGCTTGGCGAGTAGCTCGGCGGAGTAGATGACCTCTTGCTGGAAGGTATCGCTGACTTTTCCGGAGAAGGGGAGATCGAGCAGGAGACCTCGCTCAAAGTCACTCTGGGGGATCAGCACGCGTTTCAGGTTGAAGGCCTCGGCCGCGGCCAAGTTGATCGATAGGGCGGGCAGGACCGCAGGTGCGGTGGCAAAGTCGACCCCGCAGTGGCGCGCGCGCTCTTCGAGGGTAAGCGATGCCAGATTGATGACTTCATTGAGCAAATCCTTGGTGCTCATGGCACTGTCGCGGTATTGCTTGAAATTTGGGGCCAGAAGCTGAATTTCGTAGCCGATGACGACGAGTTCTTGGATCGTCTCCTTGCGGTAATCGAAGCGTAGCTGCTCGATCTGTCCGCGGGTGTGCTCGCGGGTCAGGCGCTGGATGGTGGAGCCGTCGTTCTCGAGGTCATTTTGATCAATCACGGCTTCGCCAGTGCGGTGGGTGCCGAGACGATAGCTCGTGTAGCGAAAGATCCTGCCTTTCTTGAACAAGAGGGCGCGCGTGTTGCCGGGGCCGACGTGCAGGACTAGGGTGTTGCGCTTGCGCATCGAGGGGATGTCCTCCAGGCGACGCTGGGTTTTAAGGTAGATCAGGCGGGTCATTTCACCGTCATCGAGCATCTCGACTTCAAGGTGACAACCCACTTCGATCCGGCTCAGAAATGCCTCGCGATTGGACGCCTCGGCCAAGATGTTGGTGGCCACGATACGGGTGGGGATCTCCTGCCCACCGGCGTATTCCTTCAAGGTTTCCTGGTAGGCCTGCACGATCGAAACACAGCGCTCCACGGTGCTGCGAGTGACCCGGCCCTTGCGGAAAATGTCGCGCCCGATCGGCGCTGGTTGTTCGAGAAAGTCGAGCACCCTCGGGGAGTCGCCACGTTCTGCGATCAGGAGGCTGGTCGAATTGGCCCCGAAGTGAATGGAGGCGGTAAGCTCGACGTTCTCGACGGCAGGGGAAGGGGAGTCTGGAAGGGACGACATGACGGGTAAAAATGGGCTGCAGGCGGCTATCGTGGAGAGAGGCCTCGCGTTAGACCTAAGGTGGCATTTTTGACTGCCAATGACAAATCTGGATTTCAAGCTGGCATGCCAGAAATGCAAGGTTTAGAGCACAGGTGAGCCATGCCGACCGATAACAAGAAGAAATCCAAGCCTTCCAAGGCGGAGCAGACCAAGCCTTACCGGCCAAACGTCGCTGCGATTGTGGTCAATAATGAGGGACGAATAGCGCTCGGTCGCAAGCCCGGGACCCCTGAATGCTGGCAATTCCCGCAAGGTGGAGTTGACGACGGGGAAGATGAGTTAAAGGCGCTCTATCGCGAGCTGTGGGAAGAGCTCGGAATCAAAAAGTCCCAGCTTCAAGTGCTGGAGAGCATTTCAGGATTTCGTTACGACTATCATCCCGACCATTCGCGGGCCAAGAGCCATGCGGGGCAGGAACAGACGATCTATCATTGCCACTACAGTGGCCGGGCAGATCGGGTCGATCTGACGATCAGCAACGAATTTTGTGAAATGCTCTGGTTCTCACCAGACGAGATCCGTCTCGATTGGTTCCCGGAGAATAAGCGCCACGTCGCGCGCCAGGCCTTGAACGCCTTTGTTTGGAGAAAAGTTCGCTCTATTCCCTTGTCGGAACCGAGCAAGCTTGAGCATAGTTTCACTAGAAGTATGGAAACACCTGTCACCGACCGCTACATCATCAAACCTGGTTCGAAGATTGATTTGAGAGAAATTTCGACTCGCGATCGAGCCCTGTTCGACGGCAGCAAGGAGGACAGTCTCCCGGTTTTCGATGAATTGCGCAACCAGCTCCGCGAGGAGCAGAAGAAGCTCTTTGCTGAGAACAAGCACCGGGTGTTAGTGATCATTCAGGCGATGGATACCGGTGGTAAGGACGGGCTGATCAAGCACGTCTTCTCACGAGTCGATCCGCAGGGGGTGGAAGTGGCTGCCTTTAAAAAGCCGACTGAGCATGAGCTAGCTCACGACTTTCTCTGGAGAGTTCACCAGAAGGTGCCGCGCAACGGAATGATTACCATTTTCAATCGCAGTCACTACGAAGATATCATCGCGGTCAGGGTGAAGAAAATTTACGAAGATGCCGTCTGGAAGCGCCGCTACCAGCACGTCCTCGACTTCGAGCGCATGCTGTCCGAAGAGGGCACTAAGATCATCAAGCTGTTCCTGCACATAAGTAAAAAGGAACAGAAGGAGCGTCTCGTTGCTCGCTTGGAGAATCCTAACAAGCACTGGAAGTTTCTCCCGGAAGACTTGGAGGACCGCGCGCGCTGGAGCGAATTTGAGTCCGCCTATTCGCACTTGATCTCCAAGACCTCTACCAAATTCGCGCCTTGGCATGTGATCCCTGCGGATCGCAAATGGTATCGCAATTACTCGGTTGCGAAATTGATGTTAGAGCAGCTCGATTCCTTGAACTTACGCTTCCCGGAGATCGATTTCGATCCAACCAAGATCGTCGTTCCTGACTGATAGATTTTATCTAACTATCCCATTAGGGATTTGAGAAATTCGGTAAGCTGCTCAGCTTCTCGCTGGCTGGTGTAGTGCTTGAGCACGTGCTCTCGTCCAGCAACCCCCA
>CAXIBU010000172.1:0-6856 GCA_964021555.1 uncultured Verrucomicrobiales bacterium
GTTGCCAATTAGCCTTACTTAAGACAGTTTGACCATCATGGAATTTGGAGCAATCGCCTTACCCCTGATGGCCGCCCTTGGATATGCCGTCGCTTCACTGGTGCTCAAGCGGGGGATGGCGCTGGGAGCAGGCGTGCTGGCGCTGATGGTCTTGGGCAATTGGATCACGGCCTTGGTTTTCATTGGCATCTTTGGATTTGACGGGCTTTTCAACGAAGAAGTCGGTTACTTCTGGGCAGGGCTGGGGGCGCTGGGTTTTCTGGTGGGGCAGTGCTTCTCGGTGTGGGCGGTGCAGTCGGGTGAGGTCTCGGTGCAGACGCCTCTGATGGGGGCGAAGACGGTGATTGTGGCCCTGATGTCGGCGATCATCGGGATTGAGGTGCTGGAGGGTATTGAGTGGCTGGCGGTTGTATTGTCTTTGGTGGCGGTGTTCGTAATCTCTGGAGGACGCCTTTCGAGCCTCAAAGGTCACTTTAAAACGATTGTTTTAGTTTTGGTTTCGTGTCTCGGGTTTGGGCTCGCCGACATTTCGGTGGCCAAGGGGGCGAACGCGTATGGGGTGGAGGGTTTCATTTTGTTTTTGGTTCTTCTTTCGGCGGTCGGCAGCACCGTCCTGTTGTTAATCCCTGGGAAGGGGCGGATTTTGGAAAAACCATCACTGCGATGGGCCTTTGCGGGAGGTGCATTGCTGGCGGTGCAGGCGCTCGGGATGAATTTGTCGATTGGCTATTATGGAAAGCCGACGCTGACCAATGTTCTCTACAGCACGCGCGGGCTGATGGGCGTCCTGCTGGTCTGGACGGTGGGATCGTGGTTCGCCAATGAGGAGAGACAGACGAGCTCCAAGGAGCTGATGGCGAAACGGTTCATCGGCGCGACTTTGGTCGTGGTTTCGGTGGTGCTGATGTTTGTCTGAATGCCTTCTAGGTCTTCTAGGGCACAAAAAAGCCGACCTGCGCACGCAGGTCGGCTTTGGAGAGTAAACCCAAGAATTAGCCTAGGTAGCTCTTAAGCATCCAGACGGTCTTCTGGTGGACTTGGGTGCGGGCGATCATGAGGTCCTCGGTCTCGTCGTCGCCATCTTCAGCAGCGGCCTTGCGCGCTTGCTGGAGGCTATTGATAACCTGCTCATTGGCCTCGGCGAGGTGCTTGACCATGGCCTCGGCTGAGGTGTCCTCGGCGATCTCGGTCATGCCGGAGAGTTTGGCGAGCTTTTCGAGTCCTCCGGGGGCGAGGGAGCCTAGGGCGCGGATGCGTTCGGCAATCTCGTCGATGGCGGTGAAGAGCTCGGTGTATTGTTCTTCAAATGCGACGTGGAGGGCGAAGAAGCCCGGACCACGAACGTTCCAGTGGCAGAGGTGAGTTTGGCCAAGGAGAGCATAGGAGTCGGCCACGACTTTTCTTAGTGAATCAACAACGGCAGTATTATTTTGTGACATGAGTTAAGCTAACACAGGCCAAATCAATCGCAAGGGGTCGACTTTGATGCTTAGAGTTTGACCCGTGGAGGGGTTTGGTGGTTCTCTTTGTTCGCATGAGCAGTGGTTTAGGTCTCGATCAATTGCAGCGTTTTTTCCAGTCGGGTGATTGGAGGTCCGCTTACGATGGGGCGCGGGTGCAGCGGGGCGAGGCGCTGGCGAGAAAGCGGCTGGTGCGCGAGGTGAAGGGGGGCTTTTTGGAATCCGAGGATTTCGAGTTGTGCGCGACGGTGGCGGATGGCAAAGGCGAATTTGAAGAGGTGGTGGTGGGAGTCTGGGAGGAATCCGGCACGCTCATGGCCGAGGGATCCTGCACCTGCGAATTTGCAACGAACTGCGAACATGCGGCGGCGACCTTGGCCTGGGTGGCGAAGGGGGATCGGCTCGCGGCGGCTGTGGAAGGGCAGGTGGCATCGGCTCCTGATGAGGGGCGAATCGATGCTTGGTTGACTGAGGTGGCTGCTCAAGCGGAGCCAAAGCCGGCGATTGCCGAGTGCTTGGTGTATTGGCTGGGACCAGTGACGGGTGGGGCGGAAATGCGAATTTTGAAGGGGCTGGAGCTGAAGGCCGGCGGACTCGGGCGACCTTTGACGAAGCTGGGCGCGAATGAGATCAAAGATCTCGCGCGAGAGGAGGATGCCGTCCTGTTGGAAGAGCTGGAGTTGCGCGCTCGTGAGGATGAGGCCCGCTGGCGGGTCAGGGGAATGGGCTGGGAGCTGATCTTGAAGCGCATGGCGATGAGTGGTCGGCTGCTGGCTGGTGAGGATTCGCGCCAAGCGATGAAGATTGGTGAGCCCAGGAATGGTCGGCTTGATTGGCGTGAGGATGGTGGCAAGCGTCATCCGGCCGTGGTGACCGAGCCGGCGAGTGATTATGGAATGGTCGCTGGTGGGATCTGGTATGTTGATGTTGAGCGGAGGGAGCTCGGTCGAGTGGTAATCGATGAAGGGCGCGATCGGGTGCGCCAGTGGATTGGAGGGCCGGAGATGGACCAGGCTGAGTGGGAGAAATGCCAGGATCTGGCGCAGAAACGCGCGATTGAGTTGCCGGGGAGCCACTTGATGGCTGGGTTTGGCGAGGATCTGGAGAAGTCGCCGCGGGCAAGTGGTTCAGCGAGGCTCAGCCTGCGAATTTTGACTCCGAAGCCCTATCTCGACGAAGTTCACGCGCAGGCGGTGGTGCGCTACGGCGAGCGCGAAATTCCGCTAACGGCGGCGGATCGGCGTCGGGTGCAACGGATCGAGACTGAGAATGGCGAACGAGTAGAGATTGACCGGGATCGGGCGCTTGAGGACCGCGGATTGCGTGAGCTGAAGGCCCTGGGACTGCAAATGGGAGCAGACCGAAAAGACCCGATCTGGTTGCCACAAGTCCCGGAGGATACCAAGGACGAGCCCGAATTTCGCCAGCGATACTGGAAGCGATTCCGCTACGAACTGGGAAAGCTCTTGGAAGATCGCGGGTGGGAACTTCGCTACGCACCCGGTGTCGGGCACGAGCCACTGATTTTTCGGGCGGATGCCTGGAAAGCCGAGATCGTCGAGGAGGGCCGGGGCTGGTTTCATCTGTCGGCGGGCTTCGTGGTGGATGGGCAGGAATTCGAGCTGCAGCCGCTCTTGGCCGCGCTGTTGGAAGGTCAGTTCATGGAGCTGACGGAGAACTTGCCCGAGGGGCAGGAATTTCTCTTTTTCCTGCCAGATGGCCAGGCTGTGGTGCTGATGGTCGGGCGCTTCCGCCGACTCCTGAGGCGTTTCGAAAGTCTCCTGGAATTTCGATGGAAGCCCGGGCAGTCGATGAAGGTCCACAAGACCGAGCTGGCGCTGGTGCTCGATGACGAGATGGAGGTCGAGGCGAGCGAAGAGGCGCAGGACTTCAGTGCAAGGGTCACCCAGTTAGGGCAAATCGAAGTGCCTGAGATCGCAGAGCCAAGCGGGCTGCAAGCGACGCTCAGAAGTTATCAACTAGAGGGCTATCGGTGGATGCAATACCTCGGGCTCCAGGGGCTCAATGGCGTGCTGGCGGATGACATGGGGCTGGGTAAGACGCTGCAAACACTCACCCACTTGTTGATGGAGAAAGAGAGTGGTCGACATTCTGGCCTGCCAAATTTGATCATCGCGCCGACCTCGGTGGTTCACAACTGGCAGCGCGAGGCCGTGAAATTCACCCCTGACCTCAGTGTGCTGATCTTGCAAGGGCCCGGGAGACATGAGCAGTTTGGCGAGATGGGCAAATACGACCTCGTCCTGACCTCATTTGCGCTGCTGGCGAGAGATCTCGACGTCCTGGCCAATCAGGAATTTCACGTGGTGGTCCTAGACGAAGCCCAGCACATCAAGAACCGCAGCGCGCAGGTGAGCGAGGCGGCGCGCTGCCTGAATAGTCGGCAGCGACTTTGCCTCTCGGGCACGCCCGTGGAGAATCATCTTGGTGAGCTGTGGGCGCTGATGGACTTTTTGAATCCCGGCCTCTTGGGGTCGGCTGACCTTTTTAATTCGCATTTCCGCAGTCCGATCGAAAAGGACGGGAATCCGGCACGGCAAGCTGAGCTCAATGCAAAGGTCGGACCCCTGATCTTGCGTCGGAACAAACGCCAAGTGGCCACCGAATTGCCACCCAAGACCGAGCTGGACCACCTGATCGAGCTCAGCGAAGGGCAGAAAGAGCTCTACGAGACGGTGCGCTCGACCATGGACAAGCGGGTGCGGCAGGCGATTGCGGTTAGCGGTGGCGGCCAAGCTCAGATCGTCTTTTTGGATGCCTTGCTGAAGCTGCGCCAGATCTGCTGTCACCCCGCCTTGCTCGATGAGACGAATCCTCAGGATTCCGCCAAATTCGATTATTTCAAGGATTTGCTCGCAACCTTGCTTGAGGAGGATCACCGGACCTTGGTGTTTTCGCAATTCACCTCGATGTTGGCAAAGATCGAGGCGCATTTGCAGGCCGAGGGTATCCCTTACCTGATCCTAACGGGTGAGACCAAGGACAGGCAGGACCTGGTCGAGCGTTTCCAAGGGGGGGAGGGCATGGTATTTCTCATTTCGCTGAAGGCAGGCGGCACCGGGCTGACCTTGACGGGGGCGGATACCGTCATCCACTACGATCCTTGGTGGAACCCTGCCGCCGAAAACCAGGCAACCGACCGTGCCTATCGGATCGGCCAGGAGAAAGCGGTGATGGTGCACAAGCTGATCTGCCAGGGCACGGTCGAGCAACGAATCCAGCAAATGCAGGCCAAAAAAGGCGAACTGGCCGAGGGAATCCTGGCGGGCAGCCGTGGGAGTGTTTCGGAAGAATTCATGGCTGACTTGTTGGAGGCTGCTGATGCGAGTGCCTGAATTTTGTCAGAAATGCATCGCACAAAGCGGCATGATCAGCCAGAAGTGCGCATGAGTAAGGACCCCATGCATGGCATCAAACTGGAGCAGATGCTCAACGAACTGGTCGATGAATACGGCTGGAGAGACATGTCCGCGCGGATCCGGATCAATTGCTTCAGCAAGGACCCCAGCGTGAAATCGAGTCTCAAGTTTCTGCGCAAGACGCCCTGGGCACGCTACAAAGTGGAGAATCTCTACCGCTACTATCGCGGCTTCCCCGAAGTGAAGCCCCCAGAGAAGAGCAAAGAGTAAAAGGCCCATGGAGAAGGGTTTTTCAAACCCTTGTGATCAGACGAAGTCCTCGCAAAAGCATCGGGACTCAATCCACTTGCCGAACGGTGCGAATTTCATTATCAATGGGTAATGAAAAATCTCGGCTTGGTTAGATATGGTGTGCTGGGTGGTGTGGCGGTGGCTTCGTTTGCGATAGGCAGGGTCAGCTCTCCTGAACCGACCGAGGTGGATGAAAAAGCGGAGGCTCGCTACTCGGCAAATGCGAGCCGGTCCGAGCGGCGTCGATCACGATCAAATGGAGGACCGGGCGCTGGTGAGGAAGCGGTGCGGACCGCCGGAGGGATTCGTGGGATTTTTCACAGTGCCTTAGGTAACCATACTTTAGGCAGTGCCATGGCCAAGCAGCAACTTTCGCGCATGAATACCGAAGAGATCACCGCTCTCGCCTACGATCTGGCACGCGCTCAAAGGGAGACGCCGAATTACTCTTACTTCTTGGAAATAAGTGCGACTTTTCAACGATGGGGCGAGCTGGATCCTGAGGGAGCGCTCGCATTTCTAAAGACCATTAAGCAGTCCTCGTTCACGTCTGCAGCCACAAGCTCGCTATTCGCTGGGATGGCCTCGATTGATCCGAGTCTCGCATTTCGAGAACTCGACGCGATTGAAAATCCGAGCCTAAAGGCAAGCCTACATCGTTCCATTTTGATGAGCTTGGCCAAGGCCGACCCTGAGCTATTCATCGACGAGGTTAATTCCCAGAAAGGTCAGCATGGGCAGTTCTATAGTATCAATTCTATCGTCAGTGAGTGGGCGATGGACGATCCTAGGCTAGCCTCGAAACGCGTGATGAGACTGCCTGCTTCCATGCGCAATCAGGCCATCAGCAGCGTCTCCGCCATCTGGGCGAATACTGATCCTAGTGCAGCGCTTTCCTGGGCGAGTTCCTTGGAAGAAGGAACCGCTCGATCCAATGCGATTGCCGGTGTGGCAAAAGGCATGGCTAGCTCTGATTACTCCGGGGCGATGCAGCTTGCCAGCTCACTTGAGGGGCAGGCAAAAGACCAAGCAATCAAGGCGATCTTCGGATCCTTGGCGGAAATGGATTTTACCGAAACCTTCAGTAAACTAAAGGGCCTACCAACCCAGAAGGAGCGGGATTTAGCGCTCTCGGGACTCTTGTCCGGGAAGAGCCCATATGGAGGGGAGAGTTTGCCAATCTCAGAGATGTCTGAGCTACTCGGTTCCGTTCAAGCGACCCAAACCAAGCAAGAGCTTCTTCGCATGATGGCAGGCCAAACGATGGGCCTGACAGGGCGGGAATATGAGCAATTATTGGGAGGCTTGTCTCCGATGGATCAACAGAACTTCTTTTCTTCGCTTAGCTATGAGATGTATAAGCTACCTCCCGAAGCCGTGATTGAAACCGTTAGGATGTTGAGTGAATCTAACTTGAAAGGTTTTAATGGCTCTCGATTTTTAGACTCTCTGTCCGAGCGTGCTCCTGAGGAGGTCTTGGAATACCTTTCAGGGAGAGAAAAGAGTGTAATGGAATTGCGAGTGATGGCGATTGCCGTCAGCCATCTGGCAAGCAAGTCGGTTGAAGATAGCCTTCAGCATCTCGATCAGTTTCCCTCGGGTGAAAATCGCACTCGTGTCTTACATGCAATCGCTTCGAAGTGGGCTGGCAAAGATCCCGAGGGAGCAATTGCATGGGCAAACTCTCTCGAAGGGGCTGATAAACAATCAGCGATGTCGACGGCT
>CAXIBU010000173.1:0-6848 GCA_964021555.1 uncultured Verrucomicrobiales bacterium
ATGCTCGAAGCAGCCGACCGGATCGACGTCGGCCCACTCACGAATGAGCTCGCTGCTCAAAGACGAGCGCTCGCTGGAGTTCATCGGTGTCTTAGCGAGATCGAACCAGGCTTCCTGCCAAAAGGCGCCATCGCGGGCCTTCGTTGCGCCATCAGCACTTTTCTCCACTTTAGAGTAAGTATCGGCTGGAGCGCCCGTGGCCGCAAGGGGACCGCGTGATATGAGCACCGCCCCGTATCCCAACGCGATACAAAGAATTGCCACTGCTATTCTGCGATAGACATTCATTGGGACTTAAGCTCCTCTCGGTCTGGGTGCCCCATCGGTAAACTTCGAACGGCACTTTCAGCCGCTTCAGGTGAAAGTTCCAACCAGTATCCAAAACTCGTTCGGTTGACTTGCTCGGGATTTAGTAGGTAGCGATAGCCCGAAACCTCAATGGCCCTGCGAACTGACTGATTGGATGGAAACGACAGGTGCCCCAACTTGGCAACTTGCTCGCTGCTGAGTTGGCTCGCGAGGTCGAGACCTTGCTCAGGGACGGTGCCAAAATATTCTTCGAGTAGAAAGGTGGTAATCTCTTCTTTTGAGCTCGAAGGGTTTTTCTCAAGCAGTTGAGCCTGAAGAGCAGTTAAGGTCAGCTCCCCTTCCGCTAAGAGCATTTGGTAGTCCAGGGAAGCCCCTGAGGCATCGGGGAGAGAGTCTCTCAGCACAGATTTTTTGGGTGCTTGATTAGGTAGATCCGGGACAGTGTAGCCTTCAGTCGACCCATTATTATCGGCCTCTTGGCTTTCATCAAATTCGCGCTTTGCTAAAAGTAGCTGCGCCTGCGGAGAATCTTCACCCGGCTCATACCCGAGCTCCTCGATCTGCTCGACGAGCTTGTCCACGAATAATTCATCGATAGGCAAGGGCGTGTATGGATTGACAGGAAATGCGCCAGTCGAATCTGATGCACTCATCAACGGCATTTTTTCCCTAAACTGTTCTAGAACGTCCACCAATATCTCACCCCGAACGGCATCTGACGCTTCGGATAACACCCAAGCCGCTGTCTTTGCTGGATCGACCTGTGAATTGGACACCAGACAAGCTGGCAAAATCGAATCCATTTCTCGCTTCTTGAATCCGTTTTCTTCCAGGGCCTGCGCGAGATCGATCACCTCCATCTCGAGCCCTGCCCAGTAGCCAACATTCTCAACAACGCTCTCGCGAAAGTTTGGAATTGGACTATTGCTCAGTTCAAGCAGCTGATCGAGATTCATGCAGGCCATGAGAACTTCAGTGTCGGTGAAGTATTCCAGCGCATCCGGATGACGACTGAGCCATTCTTGAGCCTGGCTCGGGTTCTGGCGGTAGAAGGCGACCAGCATTGCATGGAAATCATCAGATCGCTTGCCATTGAGAAGTTGCTTTTTGAGCGCTTCATCAAGGTCGGTCCGGCCTTGAAAAGCCGAGGCGGCAAGCTGCAACTCAGCCGCCGCAGACTTGAGCTCCGCCAGTTCTTGCTGGCGCTCATTCAATCCGCTCTGCCACTCCTCCTCGGGCGATATCTCGTCCCTATCGATCTCATCATCGTCATCGGTGAAGGGCGAGTTGCTTCGGTAGCGTTGTCGATACTCCACCAGCATTCGCTGAATTTCTCCGAGCACCTCAGTGTGAGCGTGATTGTGGCTTCGTGCCCGGCTGTGACCTGAAACCCATTGAATTTCTTCCTTCTTCTCCTCCGGCTCAGACTCCCCCAGCGCCCAGCACATGACTGCTCCGAAGAGGAAGCAGCAAGGAAAGAGCCATAGGTCGGAACGTTTCATTTGTTCCAATCAAGCAAATCCGCCCCGAGCGGTCAAAGTAATCTCGTTCACCACAATCAAGCCTTGTTAGCCGTTGCCACTTTATATCAAGGGTCGATGCATCGGATTTGTGTGACATGAATTCTAACTTTGCGAAAGTTCATGCGTGAGACTCTGGTATTGGTGAAGACTTGCATCCTTGCCTCTCTCAAAACTTTCCACCAACTCATCATGATCCACCTGTCCGCCTTTTGCCGCTCCCTTTGCTTAATCACTGCAATGGCTGCGCCGGCATTTGCTTATCCGGAACTGGAGTCATTTGAGAAAAACGCACCCCGTTACCTTAAACTCAGTGGAGGCAGCACTGAAATTAGCAAAGACAAGGCCATCGATGGTAGCAAATCTCTCAAGTGGAATTTTGAAAACGGCGACTCCCTTGTTTTCAAAACAGGTCCCTTGGGAAACGTCAATGTCTGGACCGGCTACGGCGGCTACTCGCGCTCGAGCCTTACTCTGCCTATCTGCTTTGAATCGCTCGATGAGGGGCTGCTCTTGGTGGAAATTCTAGCAGGAAACAAAGTCGCGGGCACGATTGAGGTCCCGGCGGCACACGTCGGCTGGCAACAACTGGTCTACCACTACTCTTACCGCTCCAAGATCAAGTGGGTGAATCCCAAATTGCGCGACAAGCTGGATGCACTTCGGATCACCGCTAAGGGCTTTCAGAAGCCAAGCAGCGTATTTCTCGACGCCATCAAGTTCAATCACCCCCGGGATTTTCGAGACGCCCGCGAATGCATTAAAGAACCGTGGTTCCCAGCTGAGCACGACTTTCGCCAACGACCAGCTCCGTCCGCGAAAGATCTCGCCAAGCTAGACGCGCTGCATCGCTCGATCGTGCCGAAGGAGAATCCAAAGATCTCCAAGAAGTCGTGGCAGAAGCAGTTGGATCAAATTCGCACGACTATTGCTGAAAAGGGATACCACAAAGGCAAGGGCATAAAAGGCAATCTGGGACCCATCTTTGGCTTCATAAATTCGGTCGCCAACAAGTGGGCGGTTTGCGCTGACCCAGCGCTCAAAGCGCAGTTCGCTGCGGAATTTCTACAAGTCAACGACTGGCTCCAGGAGCAAGGGCTCGTGGTGAACGGCGCGGCGGGGCGGGCGAATAATTACGTGGGCCGCACTTATGTCGACGCCGCGACTCTCATGCAAGGGCCTCTGAAGGATCACGGGACACTTGAAAAAACACTTAATTACCTCAAATGGGCCTACTCCTATGACGAACAGGTCTTCAGCGACAACTACCAGAAGTCCATGGATTACTTCCACAATGAGGCCTTCCGTTTGCTGCGCATCGCTCTCACCCATGCAGACCCTACGGTCCGCTGGCACCACGTCAGCCAGTTCCGTATTTCTCTCAGCAAGCAACTGGTGCAGAGCGTCAAGCCCGATGGTTCCATTTATCACCACGGCTTCCACTACTTTGCCTATGGCAACATGGGGATCAACTCTATCTCTGGGGTGCTGCGAGCTCTTTCTGATGCTGGTCTACCAATCGATCGAGCAGGTGCAGACACAGTCAAGCTAGCGCTGAAGCAAATGCGCTGGTATTCTGGGAGCACCATTTTGTGGTCACTGCACGGGCGCAATGCCTCGGGCACCAGTGGCATTCCCAGCGGGGCATTTCTCAACTTAGGAAAGGCCTACTCGTCCTATCGCAATGGCAAATGGGATGCAGACCTAGTGAATGCCTACCTTCGCTACCAGCCCGGGCAAGCGAACAAGCCCGAATTTGCAAAGTTCAGGCCCGAGGCATCTCCCTCAGGCTTCAACACCATGCCCTACGCCGCCCTCGGCATGCACCGTCGCGACGACTGGCTCGCCGGCATCAAGGGCGTGAGCAAATATGCGGCAGCAGGCGAGAGCTATGCCAATGCTAACCGACACGGAATTTTCATGTCTCACGGACAGCTCGAATTGCTCACTCACCCCGCCCCCCTGCCGAGTATCCACGGCTCAGGCACTCGCCCGAACCTCGGATACGATTGGTGCGCCATCGAAGGAGCAACCACCGTCCACGCGCCCTTGGCCAAGCTCGCCAATGGCAACGGCACCCGCATCCCGCGCAGTAGCCAGGGATTTGTCGGTGGACTTTCGCATCGCGGCAGAAACGGAGTCTTCGTGCAGAAATTCGACGAAAGCTACCTCGCCAATATCGCCCGCAAGAAGGGCCAGAAAGGCGGGAATTTCCAAGCGCTAAAGTCGTGGTTTACTTTCGACAACCGCATCATCTGCTTGGGCTCCGACATCACTCTGGATCAATCGACCTACCCGATCAGGACGAATTTGTTCCAGAAATTCCTCACGCCAGACCACGCGATCACCATCGCCAATGCACAGCCACTCGCGCTGGGCGAAAAGGGCACCCATCACAAGCTGAGCTCAGAAACCAACCAGCTCGTCGACCCATACGGAAACGCCTATTTCACCCCCGATCCTGTCACCTTGAGAATCAGCGAGCAGACTTCGCGAGATTGCAATGACAAGAACGACACCAAGGGCAACTACTCCACCGCCTGGATCGACCACGGGATCAACCCCACCCAAGCAAGCTACGAATACGCCATCCTCGTCCAACCAGAGCTGGACCAAATCACTCGACCCAACTACCAAGTTCTCCATCGAAATTCGAAGGCCCACGTCGTCAAAGACGCCCTCACCAATAGCACTGGCTACGTCATCTTTGATTCCGCCTTCCGCCCAGCCGAAACCGAGACCCTCCGCAGCGTCAATCAAGCTTGCCTCGTGATGATCGAAGAAAAGCCGGACGGTATCACCATCAGCCTAGTCGATCCAGATCTTCACCTCGACCAGCCCGGACCTCGCACCTTGAGCCTTACCCTACGGGGCAGCTACCGCCTAAACGGCACATTGCTCCCTACCAACAAAGATGGAGATAGCTTGCTGAGCGTGACTTGTGAAAATGCCGTCTCTCAGACACTCGAGCTCACGAATGGATGAACCCATTGGATTCGCTCACTTACTGCGAAGAATATTCACAATAAGAATCGTCCCGCCGATCGCGGCTCCCAAGAAGACCAATATTGCGAGTCCCGGGTATCCCAAGAGGGTGAATCTGGATTCAATGTTCATCAGCATCGCCCCACCAACAATCATCGCCGCCAAGATGAGACCTACCGTGATGCGATTGGCCACGCGGTGAAATCCGATCATCAATTTGTCTTCATCAATGGCATCAATTTTAATGCGAAGCTGATTCTCCGCGATCTTCTCTGACAACAAGTTGAGACGAGCTGGGGTCTGCCTAATCAGCTCTTTGAGCTCCACCACGTCAGGGATTAGGTTGGATAGCTTAAATTCATCCATCAAGCGGTGCTGACTGAGATCAGCCAAGTGACGGCGGATACTTGCCTCGGCATCGAAATCTTTATCCAAAGCGATGCCAACCGCATCCAAGTTGAGCAACATCTTGCCGAGCATGTAGAGCGAATCTGGAATTCGCAGGCCATGAACTGCGGCGGCTTGGGTTACATCCATGATCAGCCCTCCGACGTCTGCATTTTTAATGCTACTGCCTCTTCGATCTTCAATGATTCGCACAATCGCTTCATCGAACTTGTCCCTTCGAAAATGCTCTTTCGGCACGCCGATTTTGTTCGCAACCTGGGCCACATCGGAGCTCCGACCTTCGGCGACTGCAGACAATAGCTGCAATAGATGATCTTTCAATCGGTTCGGAACCGACCCTACCATCCCCAGATCCAGAAGAGCGATGTGGTGATCTTCCGTGAGCAATAAATTACCCGGGTGAGGATCTGCATGGAAAAAGCCATCGACCAAAACCTGCTTCAAGTAGGCCGAGAACAGTTCGTCGGCCAAATGAGCACCATCAACCTCAGTAAACACCACGCCCGACACCTCAGTGATCTTCTGACCCGACAGGTATTCCATGGTCAGGACCTTGCTCGTGCAATAATCCTCAATGGGTTTCGGAACTCGAATTGCTCTCTTGCCCTTCAAGTTTTCTCGCATGACGAGGAGATTCTCCATCTCCAGTTCGTAATCGAGCTCTTGGATTAACGATCGGCGGAACTGCTGAACGACCCTCGAAATTTCGTAGCGCTTCCCTGTCTCCGTGTGATTCTCAAAAAGCTCGGCCAAGCGAGAAATCGCCTCGAGTTCTTCGGTAATCTTGGCACGGATTCCGGGACGTTGAATTTTTACCGCCAATTTCCGGTCGTCGTCACGGAGCGTGGCCAAATGCACCTGCCCCAGCGAAGCCGAAGCTAAAGGAGTTTCGTTAAATTCGCCGAACAAGCGCGAAATCGAAGTTCCAAATTCGCGCTCGATCACTTCTTTGACCACCTCGAATGGGATGGGATCGACGTCATCCTGCAGGGTCTTGAGCTCTTCTCGCCATTTGAGCGGCATCAGGTCAGGGCGGGTCGATAAGAGCTGGCCGATCTTCACATAAGTAGGCCCCATCTCCTGCAGGTCCTTGACTAAAGACTTGGCGTCATCACTGGGTGGAACGGATTCATCGCTGCCGATCTGTGTGGCGAACTCCTTTTGCTTCAGCTCGTCTTTGAAACCGTATTTCAAGATGAGTCGGAGAGGCTTCTGATATTCTTTAAGTTTTTTGATCATGAATCTTATTTGGTGGAGTCTAAGTGAGTCCCTCGAAATTCAATCAGACACGGCTAAATCTAATCCCGTATCTCAGCTTCAGTATCTGCCGAAGGAACAAGACAAGCTCACCCAGTTTCTAACGGATGCAACCGATTTCTTTGGCAACATAAGACCCCCAAAAGTTGCTTTTTCACGCAATAGTTTTCGAGATTTATGAGCACACCTTTAGAAAATGTTCGCTACGGCACAATTAAGCTTTCACGACAATAAGCCCGCGAAATCAAATGGTGTAAGGATTACGCCGCTGTAGCGGTTAGATTTTTTGCGCATAAAATCAATAAATTTCAACTTTACGCTTGGCACATTCCAACGCGGTAGGCACTTTCGTGTAATACACCTAGGGGG
>CAXIBU010000174.1:0-6799 GCA_964021555.1 uncultured Verrucomicrobiales bacterium
AGGCCAGCCCCACCCGAGCCAAACCCACCCTCGGGCCCGCGCTTTAACTTCCCTAGCTGAGCCCACCCTAGGCAAGCGAAAGCAGATCGATCTCACGCTGCAAATTCGTCCTCGCCCGTTCCTCGAGAGGGCGGAAGAAGTGGGTTCGATAGATGGCTTGCTCGAGGAAACCTTTGAGGATTTTGGACCTTCCCACCCGAAAAGCTTCCCACGGCACCTCTGCGTATTCGTCGCGCACGGCGAGCCGATATGATTCATAGGTTATCGCAGGAGCACCGAGGATACTTAAGTCGATATCCACCAAAAGCTCCGCCTCTGGAGAGATCGACACCTCCCCCCTTGGATCGGTGGCCAGGATAAGATCAACGACCTGATTAAGAAAAGCCTCGCTGAGAACTGAGCCCAGTTGGGCTTCACACAGCTGAGCGCTCTGCTGCTCATTATCCTTCGCAAGCGGCTCATAGACGGCATCGTGATACCAGATTGCCAACTCGATCGCATCAGACGACTCCCCGGTTGAATCCAGAGCAGCAAACATCCAATCGAGGTGCCCCAAGTCATGGTAACTGCGGTGAGCTTCACTGTATCGACCCCTTAAGTCGTCCCAAAGCCCTGCGGCAAGAGTCTGCCCCACCCGCAAGCTCTCCATAAGGCCAAAAAAGCGATCCGAATTTGCAGCCTTCATGTTATGACCATAGACGATGATTGGAAGATTCCCATAAGGATTAAAACTGCCGCTATTTTCTTGAAAACTTGCACACCTAACAAAGAGGAATCAGTCGTGACCAACAGCTTAATGTCGGACATTTACCTAAATTAATAGATCGCCAAGTCTATTGTCTGCCTGCGGCTATTTTCGCTGAGTCGGCGCCCGGTGGCATCGTAGCTCCCGCTGATGCCGCCGTTTTCTTTTTTTCTTTCACTTACCCCAAGGGCTCATTATCGCAAAAGTTTGACCGTGAAAATATTACGAAGATTTCGAACAAAAATCTGCACGGTTTAGCTGCCACTTCTTCACTATTTTCTCTAGTGTCGGCCTTGCCAGTATTCTGGACGGCGGCTGGTGTGCGCGAGGGCGACGATGAGGATCATGTCCCCTTGGATTTTATAAATGATGCCATAAGGGTAGCGCTGGAGTAATTTGCGGCGGTAGTCTCCACCCACGGGCTTCCAGAACTCAGGGAAGGCAACGATTTCGGCTCTCGCCTTCTGAAACTCACTGTAAAAGTCAGCGGCGATGTCCTTCGCTCTTTGTAGAAAATAACAGCTTCGAGGATTTCAAGCTCGGCTTCGAGCAGGTTATGAACGGTCATCGGGCGAAGATTTCGGCAACTTTGCTGTCGAGTTCTTCACTCGTCGATACCGGGGCTTGGCCAGATTCAAAGCGCTCAACGCGTCGATCAAATTCGGCAAGGGCCTGGTCGCTAAGTTTGTCCCCTTCTTCCAGACTCTCAATGAGCTTGGAAGTGACGTAGGAACGATCAGCTAGCGGAAGCGCGAGAACGCTTTTGATCACTTCATCAACAGTTGCCATGTCATTAAGATAGCAAGTCGTGGTCACTTTTCGAGTTTGTTTTTTAGCAACCTCGGCTGGGTGGGTTTTGGCGTGATTGACTTTGAGCTGGTGGATGATCACGCAGGTGTAGATGGTGGTGGTTGATTCGCAGCCGCCTCTCACTCTTTAGCCGCCATTCCATTCCGACCCCCAGCATAGGCGACACTTGGGTGAAAATCACCAAAGATTAAGACTCGCCCAGCTTCTTCCTTGCGAGCCCTTCGAGATGGACCTTCCGCGCCGCGGCCTTGCGCTGGCGTTCTTTGGCTCTGCAATCTCGGCAACGAATGGCGGTGCTTTCGATTGCGCCGCCTTGCTCTTCATGCCAGCGCTTTTGCTGCTGCGCTGTCCAAACTTCCTCCTTGGAACAATCGATGCACTCAAAGGACTTGTTCTGATAATAATCAGGGATCTCTGGCATCACACTTGCAGATCGCACCTTGCTCCGATCGACCATCTCCATCGATGAAGTGCCCTTGCACCGATCTGCCAGATCCTTGAACTCACGAGCGCGGCGATTTTGCTCCTTTCGGCGCTTTTTCTCGACCAACTTCTCCTTCTTTTTTCGTTGGCTCATTTTCTAACATTAGCTGGGCGACCGGGGATCTTCGGGAAAGTCGGACTCTTCCAGCCATTCCAGAAATCCCGATGGGTGTCCGGGTGCTCGCCTGCCTCAAGTTTAGCCAGCATGTATTCAGTCCGTTCAAGGTGGCGCTGATGCGCCGCTTGGCGCGCTTGCTTATAAAAATTAATAACTTTTTTTAGATCCTCTGGCTCCTGAGCGTAGTATTCACCTTCTTCCCTCTTCGGTCGAATGATTAGGCCAGCCTGAGAATCTTCATCCCAACCCGGATGGAGCGTGTGAGGTTGATTTCCATTAAGCTCCTTGACCCTTTGATAAGTAAGAGAGGCAAGCGCCCCGGCGCTCTGATTGGACACGTAATAACATATCATTCGGTAGACATCGGGAGAGCGCCATGCGGCTCCCAGTTGGACGAGACCGCAAAGTCCTACTGTAGCATTTTCCGAATCTTCGTCCGATATCCCCGGCAAAGGACAGTGCCCGAGTAGAAACTTGTGAGTGACATAGGGGCCTCTGAGCCACTTAATCACAGCTAGTTGGTATTTTTCCCTTCCGAAGTGAGCTTCCTCATTGATCTCAATCGCCCTTGAAATTTCTAGCTCTGCTCGTGCCAAGTCAGAAAGATCGGCTTTTCGAGATTCCGGCGATTGATGAATCCACCGATGAGCATAAAAGGTCCCGAGATTGGCGTGGTAGCGGTATTGCTGCTCCAACCTTTCGATGTCTGACGCCATTTTAGGAATCCGCTTGGCCTTTTCTTTCATCCACTTAATCGCTTCGTCGGATTTGCCGAGTCGGTCGGCGGCTACCGCGGCATCGTCATAGAGTGATAGATCATCCGTTCCCGCTTCCAGTTCCTTGCTCAGGCGATCCAGACGCATTTGATAATAGAGCTCGGGATTACGATCGAACCACCCTACTGCCGTATGAACCACATTCATATTGCCTGCCGCCTCGTGCGCCAAGGTATCGCGATCCCACAGACAGGCGGAAGCTTGAGATAGCAGGCAGAGGAGGAGCAGTAGGGCCGCTTTCATAGATGGGGAACCTATCAAAGAATCAAAGCTCTGTCCCGAAGAACACTTCAAAGCTTATGCGAATTTGAAAGCTCTCTTTTCTCCGTGCCTCAGTGGCTCCGTGTGAGCCCCTCAAGGCGACCTCCACGAAACAAATTCGGGTTTTTGCGTCTTGTTCGAATTTCCTGAGTGATCCTTGGGCCTGCACGGTCTATGGTCCCGGCATGCGCGACCTTGAAGCCATTATCGCTAAATCCGACGTCCTCATCGAGGCCCTGCCCTACTTGCAGCGTTTTCGTGGGCGTAGCTTTCTGATCAAAGTCGGCGGCAGCGCCATGGACGACGAGGAATTGGTCGGCCAGCACATGCGCGACATCGCCTTTCTGGAGACCGTTGGCATCAATCCCATCATCGTTCACGGCGGCGGCAAGGCCATCTCACGTGCCATGGAATCGGCTGGCATCGAGGCCAAGTTCATCGGCGGCTTTCGTTACACCAGTAAGGATGCCATTGACCTCGTCAGCCGCACCCTTTCCAAAGAGATTTCACCGAGCTTGGTCGGGCAACTGCGCGAATTTGGCGGAAATGCGGTCGCCCTTCCCGGGCCGAGCGTCTTTAAAGGTGAAAAAATCACCGCCAAAGATGCCGATGGCAACGAACTAGATCTTGGCCAAGTCGGCCAAGTCATCTCCTGCAATACCGAGTCCATCCTCGAGGCCACCCGCTCGGGCATTGTCCCCGTGGTCTCACCTCTCGCCACTGAATTTGGCACTGGCGACCAACTCAACGTCAATGCCGACCTGGCCGCGGCCGCGCTCGCCCGCGAGCTGCGCGTCGCCAAGCTCGTCTACCTCAGCGACGTCCCCGGCCTGCTGCGCGACATTCAAGATCCCAAGTCCATCATTCAATCCATCAACCGCCAACAAGCCGATGACCTCATCGCCGATGGCACCATCGCTGGCGGCATGCTTCCCAAGGTGCGCTCGGCGCTCAACGCCCTCGACGCAGGCGTGCGCAAAGTTCACTTTATCGATGGCCGCATTCCTCACACGCTCCTGCTGGAGATCTTCACCGAGCAAGGGATCGGCACTGAATTGATCCGCTGAAATTCGCGCTCTAACCGACTTCACTGACATGGCTGACAAGAATCAAATTCTCGACCTCTACTTCATGGATGCGCGCAGCAAGCTCATCGACCTTGCCGCATTCTTCGACCGCATCGAGCGCCACGAGGGCGAGGCGGACTTCCGGCTCGCTGCACTTGAGGAGGCACTCAAAGTCATGCAATTCCCCGGCGACAAGCCACGTGCCCAGGCCGTGCTGGAGTCCTTGTCCGACCAGACTACGCTTCCCGTCGATCAGGCGCCCTACCAGGGCGCCATCGGAGCCAATCCGCCTAAAGCCTAAGACCGACCACCACTTCAGCGCATGCCTTACATCGAGCCACACGCCCACATGGTCTCCCGGACCACCGACGACTACACCGCCCTCGCATTGGCGGGTTGCGAGATCCTCTGCGAGCCCGCCTTTTGGGCTGGATTCGACCGTTCCTCAGCTGCCGGATTTCACGACTACTTCCGCCAGCTCACCGAATACGAGCCCGCCCGCGCTGCCAAGTTCGGCATCGAGCACTACTGCTGGCTCTGCATCAATCCCAAGGAGGCCGATGACCCTGGTTTCGCGCGTGAGGTCATGTCATTAATCCCCGAATTTATCGAGTGTCCCACGGTCCTGGGCATCGGCGAGATCGGGCTCAATAAAAACACCAAGAACGAGCTCATTATCTTCGAAGAGCACGTCGAGATCGCCCAAAAATACGATCTCCCCATCCTGATCCACACCCCTCACCTCGAGGACAAGCTCAAGGGCACTCATTTGATCTTGGACTCCCTAAAAAATGCCGGCGTTTCGCCCGAGAAAGTCATCATCGACCACGTCGAAGAGCACACCATCAAAGCAGTGCTGGATGGTGGATTCTGGGCTGGCATGACCCTCTATCCGGAATCCAAATGCACCCCCGCCCGTGCCATCGACATGCTGGAGACCTACGGCAACGAAAACATCTGGATGAACAGCGCCTGCGACTGGGGCGTCTCCGATCCGCTAGCCGTTCCACGCACCATGCTCGAAATGAAGCGCCGCGGACACGGCAAGTCCCTCGTCGAAAAGGTCACCTACGACAATCCGAAGGCATTCCTCCAGCAGTCGCCTCGCTTCCAAGCGGGCAAGTCGTGAACCCAAGGTCATGAGGGAAAAATCCAGCCTCGATGAAATTCGCGAACGCTTCGATCAAGACGTCGAGCGCTTCTCGCAGCTCGATACCGGCCAAGTCGCCACGATCGACGCGCCACTCTCGCTCGAGCTCCTTGCTCAAGCGGCGGGCGCGATGAATTCGGAGCCGAAGATCGTGGTCGATGTCGGCTGCGGTGCCGGGAACCTTTCCCTGAGGCTTCTGCGAGAGCTGAAATCCGCCCCCGCCTTCCACCTCATCGACCTCAGCCCCAAGATGCTGGATCGAGCCGAGCAACGCCTGCGCGAGGCCGGAGCTACCGAAGTTCACACCCATTGCGGTGATTTCCGCAGCGAAGACCTGCCAGGCAACTGCGATCTTATCCTAGCGGGCGCTGTCCTGCACCATCTCCGCGACGATACCGATTGGGAACGTGCCTTCTCCCGCTTTCACCAGCTCCTGCGCCCCGGTGGCTCCATCTGGATCAGCGACCTCGTCAGCCACGAGATTGCCAGCACCGACAAGCTCATGTGGTCCCGCTACGCCGACTACCTGACTTCGGTTGGCGGAGCCGATTATCAGCAGAATGTCTTCGACTACATTGAAAAGGAGGACTCCCCGCGATCGCTCAGCTATCAGCTCAAGCTGCTCATCGATTCCGGTTTCTCCCAGATCGAGGTTCTCCACAAAAACAGCTGCTTCGCCACCTTCGGTGCCGTGAAATAACAAGCTGCCATCAACCGCCACTAAGGGCCGCGGGGAAAGACCTCAGCTTTTCTCGAATTTAAGTTGCGAGAATCGGGAGACCAGCTTATCTCTTTCGCGAGGCTACCGTGTTCGCCATTTGATGGATAACAGCCCGGACCGATATACCAAGAGTGGGGGCGGCCCCGAATTTCCAACGTCAAGCCTTTCTAGGAAGGCGGCGGAGGAGCGGATGTCCCCAACCTATTGAGCACTGGGAACGTGGCTCATTGCCATCGGACGACACGGCGGCTTCATTCTTTTTCTCCTCCCCTCGGAGGAATGGCTTGAAGCCCGGCAGGGATTGGACCGAATTTGGCGGGATTAGCGAACGACTTTGGGATTGCTCTGAATCTCTCCGTTGGCTCATAATAAGGATCCTTACCCTTCCTTGTTATGAAATGTCATTTATCCTTACTGATTGGATACTTCGGTATCTTTGTGCCCAGTTCTCTTGCCGAACTCACTGCTCCCCAAAGAGTCGAATTTGATGGCGGCGGCGATGGGACCTCGACCGATTTCCAATCAGAGACGATTTTCCTCAGCTTCGGCGAAGCGCTGTCAGGCTTCACCAAATTCGATCCTTCGCTCGGCACCCTGACCCGCGTGATCGTGAAAGCCGAGGTCGATGCCAATATCTACGCGGATTTGACCACGTCGGATCTGATTGA
>CAXIBU010000175.1:0-6796 GCA_964021555.1 uncultured Verrucomicrobiales bacterium
CGTAGCGAATTGGCTTCGCCATTGTATGGGGTCCGTTCTCGGATGACCAAATTGACAGGCTCCTTCTTGAAGTTATCAATGACGATACTGCATGAGATTTCGACCTGTCGATTACCCCCTTGAACGGCTTCTTTACGACTTTCCAGCGAGCGGCGAACTCTCAATTGGCTATCAACTCCTAGGCCCAGGGAGAAACTCTGCCCATTTGCAATGGTCGGGATGTCGGTGCGACCGGTGAATTCTCCGTCGAGGAAGACTTGGACACGTCCCCCCAAGAGATCGCGCCCGGATTGGTTGGTCACTTCGGTCTCGCGAAAGACGCCGGTCGTCAGAACAGGAGCGGCGACGTGGTAGAAGCGGGCCCCGCTCTCAATGGCAAACACGGGCACGAGGTTAGGATCCAGGCGGCTTTCGATCGTAACAGCTCGATCAACCGGATAGAGAACACTGACATCTTCTTCTACGCCCTCGGCATAGAGAGTCTTAAAGATATCATGTCGCTGCGAGAGTTCCATTAACTGAACATTTGCGGCGCTATCATTCACCTGAAAGTTTGCGGCGGTGTTATCCTTTCGTGAGACGGTGCGCTGTTGCTTGGCGACGGCCCGGTTCTTCTCTTCAATGACGCGTCGGTAGGCAGCCTTCGCTGGTGCTTGTGCGGAAGATTGATTGCTACCCCCACCTTGCCCGACTCTCACATAGAGAGGCAGTAGCTGGGGATTGAATGCCGTCGCGGTAGGCGCGGCAGTTGATAGTGATAGGTCAACCTTATCCCAGACCTCGCCACTGGCCTGATGAACGAGAGCATTAAATTCGACGCCGACTTTTTCGGTCTTACTGTCCGCACGGACATTGTAAAATGGCGTCCAGCCACAACCACTGACCAGGTAGTTGAGCATCAAAGAAGCTTCTCCATTGGCTTCGCGATTGAGATAAATGAGTGCTTCGTAGGTCTTTGCAGGGCCTGCAGCTAGCTTGGAGCGCTTTTCTCGAAGTCCTTGTAGCTCTTTTGAGTTTTCCTTAATCGAATGATCGAATTTCAGGATCTCTTGCGAGGCGGTTTCATACTCGCGGAAATGCATCTTGGTTAGCTTCTCGAGTTCTTCCGCTTGTAAAATACCACGGGTCATTTCTTGCTGCGCTGAAGGTGCGACAAAATCTTCACCAAGACGTCGCAGGAAGTCTTGTCGGATCCGACGGAGAGCAATCTCGTTGCGCGCGTTGGAAATCTCATCCTCGAGTTTGGCGATGGAGGCCTCCAGCTCGATCACTTCTTGTTGCGTTTGCTCCTCGCCTGAGGGCTTCTCTTCCCGGCAAGCCAGCGCCCTCACCTCGACGCCCTTGGTGCGGTCAGCGTAGACGCTTTCGACGTCAATGGCAGAAGGCAGGCCTGTGACTAACAGCTCGACTTCTCCCGTGCTTGACGCTGGAAGTTTCACTTCCCTAGCCACTAAGGCAGTTGTCTTGTAAAGAGTCACCTCAGTGACCTTCCCCCGAATTTGCAGGGGTTCACTAAACAGCGGCGAGGCCATTCCTAACAAACATAAAACGACAAGTGGGTATCTCATGATAATAGATACCATTCCTTTTAATGGTTATCTGTCAGAAATCGTTTGTATTTTTTGAATCTTGCTTTCCAAAGTGACCCGAAGCTCCTAGAGGGAGCCTTGGAAGGGAGAGCGGTTGCCCCCGCTTCTAACGGATCGAAGGTCAGTGATCGAGCTTGGGTAAAAGTGCTGCTGAAGCGCTTTTCCTCATCGGCCGAAAAGAGCCTGAATTTTTCAATTCTCCCCTCGCAGGATCTCCAGTGGCGGGTGATTGCAGACGCCGCGGCTCAGGGCGAGCCCGCCGAGGACTGCGATGGCTGTAACGGCTCCGAAGGCGCTGAGCAGGATGGTCGGATCGGGCCAGGGAGGAGCCTTGAAAACGAAGGTGGCAAGTGCCGCATTTGCAACCGCGGCCAGCAAAACACCAGTCAGTGCCGAAAGAATACCGAGCGCAGAATACTCTAGGACCAGAATAATCCGGACTTGTTTGGCGGAGGCACCGAGGGTTCGCAGAAGCACGCTTTCCTTGAGCCTGACATCGCGTCCGTTGAGCAAAGTGCCAATGAGGATGGGCAGCCCGGCGAGCACGGTGAAACCAGCAAGGATCGTTACAACCAGCGAGATCTTGCCGAGGATGTCGCGGACAGTTTCGATGATCTGGGTGAGGTCGATGGCGGTGACGTTGGGAAATTCGCTAGCCAACTCGCGCTGCAGTTCACCGGAGGCGGCGGGGCTTGGTGTTCGCGTGGTGACGACGTTGAATCCTGGTGCATCCTCCAGCACGCCGGGCGGGAATACCATGAAGAAGTTCAGGTTAAACTGGCTCCAATCGACTTTGCGGATACTCGTGACCTTGGTGCGCACCGAGATGCCTTGAATGTCCATCACGATCTCATCGCCGAGGCCGACTTTCATGTTCTCGGCTATCCCCTGCTCCAGCGAGAGCGGCACGACCTCATTGAGGTCCGCAGGCTCAGTGGCGAGTTCGCCGTCGACCAGTTCCTCGGTGAAATTCAGGGTTGCCCGATAAGTCGAGCGGAACTCACGTCGCGCGACCCAGCGTGGGATTTCCTCAATATCGCCGACGGGCACGCCACGGATCGACTGAACCCGCATCGTGACCATGGGCGTGCTCTCGAGGATCGGGAGGTTTTGTGACCTGAGAGTCGATTCCACTCCTTCGACCTGATCGGGCTGCACGTCGATGAGATACAAATTCGGGCTATCGCCAGATTGTTGCAAACTCAGCCGGTCATTGAGGAGATTACCGGCGGAAAGGATGGTGACGAGCAAGAAGGTGCCAAGCCCGAGCGAGAGCAGGAACAGGAGCGTTTGGTTGCCAGGGCGGTGCAAATTCGAAACTCCCTGGCGCAACAAGTAGGGCCAGCGGAGTCTGACTAAGCGCCGCGTCACGGCCATCAAGAGCCTAGCCACGGCGACGAGAGCGAGGAAGGCCAGCGCCATTCCGCCAACGATTGCCAAGGAGCGCACCCAACTGGGATCATTCCCATAAGCCACGAGCACCAGGAGACCTATTAGCAGAGCATAGATGGGCAGTGAGCGTATAAATCCGCCCGTCAGAGCACCCCCGCTGCGCAGGGTCACCGCTGGCGAGATCTCGCGAATTTTCATCAGCGGGAGCAGGGCGAATCCGCAGCAAACCGCGAAGCCCATTGCGGTTGTCTGGGCGACGACCTCCCACTCGGGCGAGGGGCTGACGGAGATGGGGAGCTCGTCACCAATCGCGGCTAAAAGGCCAATTTGAATCGCGACACCGAGCCCTGCGCCGAGCAACGACCCGAGCAATCCGAGGGCCATCGCCTGAGCAAAATAAATCCCGAAAGCCAAGTGCCCCGGGCAGCCGAGGCAGCGTAAAATCGCAATCGTTTGGATTCTTCGTGTGACGTGTGCGTGCACCGCTCCAGCGACCCCGATAGCGCCCAGAGCAAGCGAAGCGAGGGCGATTAGCCCTAGGAATGTCTGAAAGTTGTCCAGCGCATTGCCCAAGTTGTCGCTGCGGTCCTCGGGAGTTTCCAGACGCCAGGCGGTATCGTCGAAATTCTCGCTCACCGAATTTTTCAGCGCTTCGGAACCCGGGCTCGCCGGAATCTTGAGATGAACCTGATACGAGGCCATGCTGTTGCCTCCGAGCAGGGCACTGTTCTCGACATCGGAAAGGCGCACATAGGCCTCGGGCGCGAAGCCGCTGAAACGATTCCCACGCGGGGCAGGCTTGTCGACCACGCCCAAGATCTTCAGACGGATCCCGCCTAATTCGACGTCATCACCAAGCTCAACGCCGAATTGATCGAGAATCGCAGGTTCCAAGATCACGCCGCCGCTCTCGCGAAGGGTCGACCACGCCTCGGCAGGACGCGTTACCACCTCGCCATAGAATGGATATTCGCCCTGGATGGCTCGAATTTGCATCATCCTTGCACCGCCATCGGGCAAAAAGCGCATCATCGAAGGGAAACTCGTCTCACGGCTCACCCGCTCGCCCATCTCTGCGAACTTCTCCAGCTCCACGGGAGCAAAGTCCTTGCGCGAAGCAATGCGAAGGTCGGACCCAAGCAGTGACTTGGCCTCGGCATCGATCCCCTGCTCGACGCTCGCCTTCAGAGAATGGATCGCAGTCAGTGCGGCGACACCTGAGACAATCGCCAAGGAAAAAATCACCAGGCGGAGCCGCTGGGAGCGACTATCGCGCCACGCCATACGCCACACCCACGGATGAAAAAGCGAAGTCCACAAACTGCGAGGGAGCTTCGAATTTTTCGGCTGGTCCCGAGATCGATCAGACATCGGCGTTCTCGACCTCCGAGACTATGGTTCCCCCACTCATGGTCACCACCCGACGGGCCTTCGCGGCAAGGGTGGGATCGTGAGTGACCAAGACCAGCGCCGTGCCCGCCTCGCGATTGAGCCGGAATAGCATGTCCACGATCGGCCCGCTGGTTCCGGCATCCAAGTTCCCTGTCGGTTCGTCCGCAAATAAGATTTTAGGTCGGTGGATGAAAGCCCGCGCCAATGCCACTCGCTGTTGCTCGCCGCCGGAGAGCTGTAGGGGGTAATGGTGAAGCCTATCTCCCAGACCGACTTCTGTGAGCAGTCTCTTGGCCTCAGCCTCCCTGCCAGATTCCCCGCGCAGCTCCAGCGGCACCAGCACATTTTCGATTGCCGTGAGCGTGGGGATGAGTTGAAAACTCTGAAATACGAAGCCCACCAGCTCGTTGCGCAGTGCCGCACGCGCATCCTGATTCATCGATTCGATCGACTGCCCATCCAGCTCCACCGAGCCGGCACTTGCATCGTCTAGCCCCGCGCACAGACCGAGCAAAGTCGTCTTTCCACTGCCCGAGGGACCGACGATCGCTAGCGTATCGCCTGGGGCCAAGCTCAGGCTCACGTCCTGCAAAACGGTCAGATCGTGGCCTGCTGTCTGGTGGGTCTTGCGCAGGCCAGTGACCTTGAGAATGGGTCGTTTGACATCACTGGAAGCGGATTCTAGACTAGCGGACGATGGGGATGACATTTCTTAAACAATTAATGGTTGGGCTACTGCTCGCCTCCGGGAGCTTACTATTCGCCGAAGAAGCTCCGATTGCAAATGATACCAAGAAACGCATCGTCGTTCTCGGTGACAGCATCACCGCGGGCTACGGCCTCGACCTCAAACAGGCCTACCCAGCCCTTCTACAGACGAAAATCGATTCCGCCAAGCTCCCCTACACGGTCGCCAATGCGGGTGTCAGTGGTGATACCACCGCCGGCGGGCTGCGCCGTGTAACCTGGGCCATGGCCAAGGGGGCGGACGTGCTGATCATAGCGCTCGGTGGCAATGACGGCCTGCGCGGTATTTCGCCCGAAGAGACCAAGCGCAACCTCACGGGCATCATCAAGAAGGCCCGCGCCAGGAACCCAAAAGTCGAAATTCTTATCGCTGGGATGCAAATGCCCGATAACATGGGCCGTCAGTTCACTGAACGATTCAAGGCAGTCTTCCCCCAGGTCGCCAAAGAGGCCAAGGTCGCCCTTATCCCCTTCCTACTTGAGGGTATCGGTGGCGTCGACAAGTTCAACCAAGCCGATCGAATCCACCCGACTGCCGAAGGCCAGGCCAAAGTCGCCGAAAACGTTTGGAACGTGCTTTCTAGGCTGATAGCAGACTAGTCACTCTTCCTCGGAAGCTTCAGGATCCTCCACTCCCTCGACTTTGATCCCAAGCTCCTTGAATAGGATCAGATCCAGCTCGGTTTCACTGGGAGAAAGGCATTCCGAATTGCCGAATTTGATGATCTGACGATTCTTCTCCGTTCCACCGATGGCGAGGTAGATTTCTTTGTCCCCGGGCAGCCCGAAATACAGCGTGGCGATGACTTTGCCAAGAAACCGACCGTCGCCCTCAGGGCTGGTCATCATCTCTCCTGATTGAGCGGTCACGCCGTCAAAATTCGCGCTAATGGCAGCATTGATGTGTCGTTGAATTTCCTCAGTAGTCATGAACGGGGCGAACCCTGACGCATTTTTGGGCACCTGGCGAGTCTCGAACTACCAAACTCAGATCAAGGGTTTACAGCACACCCGAATTCCGAACAAGATGCCGCCCAGACGATCATGAAGCAAGCATCCCAAGGTCCAGCCCCAACTGGAGAACCCATTCGACTAGTCGGTCCGACCAAGGCTGAGACAGCTCAACTGCCGCCCTTCGAAGGCATTTCTCCAAACAAGATCTACCTACCGTCGACCAAAGCCGAGTGCCGGAATGCCGTGGAAGAAATCCTAGCCGCCGGGCAAACTGGCTTCGATACCGAGGCCAAGCCAACCTTTCGCGCTGGCCAAAAAAGCGACGGTCCCCACGTCGTGCAATTCGCTCTCACCGACAAGGCCTACATTTTCCAGCTATTCCGCAGCGAGTGTGAGGACGCCTCTTCCGAGATCATCACCTCCCAAAAAGTGCTGAAAGTCGGCTTCGGTCTGAAGAACGATCACGGCCAAATTCGCAGTCGACTCGGCATCTCCCTCAACCACGTCCTCGACCTCGATCAGGTCTACCGAAAAATGGGTTATCGAGGCAGCCTCGGCGTGCGCGGTGCCATCGGGGTGCAGCTCAAACAAGGCTTCAAGAAATCCAAGCGAACCACCACCAGCAACTGGGCAAACCGCGAGCTCACCGACAAACAACTCCTCTACGCCGCCAACGACGCCTACGCCGCCCTAAAAGTCATGGAAGCCCTTCAAGAGGCTGG
>CAXIBU010000176.1:0-6787 GCA_964021555.1 uncultured Verrucomicrobiales bacterium
GAAAGCTGACGCTGAATTTCTTCGTAGTAACCTTCGTCCCAGCGCTGGGAGGAAAGGCCGAATCCAGAGACCTGGTAGTAGATCTGGTTGTCGACTTTTTCGACGTGCCCTTCGACGACCGTGAAGTCAGTCAAACGAGCCGCGTGGTGATGGAACTTCGAATTGTATTCGATGCCCTTGAGCACCATGAAGATTGCGGCACAGGCAACAGTGAAGGCCATCCAAGCATTGAACTGGCCCTTCTTGCGCAACTTAAGTGCGGCCCAAGCCATGACAACTGCGATAGAAGAGGCAATCAGCACGAAGGTGTTGATCAAGCCCGGCATGACTGGGAGCGTCCGCTCTGGCCATGGGAAATCTGCGTAGATCCGCAGGAACACATAGGCTGAGAAGAGACCACCAAAGAGCATGACCTCTGAGGCAAGGAAGAGCCAAATGCCGATTTTGGCGTTAAATAGACCGGTGTCTTTCCGGGCTTCGACGAGATACGGGATTTCCATGGGATGGAAGGATCGAGTTGGGATGCTTAGCTGATCTCAAGGACGAGACCAGCTTGAGTGAGGTTAGGCGGAGACTTCAGTGTCAGGGGTGACAGGTTCGGTGGGCTCAGGTTTCGGAGCCTTACGTTTCGGCTCTTCCCACTGAGGGGTAAAGTCGCGCTCGT
Source organism: uncultured Verrucomicrobiales bacterium (assembly GCA_964021555.1). Taxonomy (GTDB): domain Bacteria; phylum Verrucomicrobiota; class Verrucomicrobiia; order Verrucomicrobiales; family Akkermansiaceae; genus CAXIBU01. Next base: position 665 of record CAXIBU010000176.1, read on the forward strand.
CATCAGGACGGCTGTATTCGTAAGGGCCACGATAGACGTGAGGTTCGGTGACAAAGTTTCCGTGTCCTGGAGGGGTTGGCGTGTTCCACTCGAGGGTGGTGGCGTCCCAAGGGTTGTCGGATTTGATCCGCTGACCAAAGAACTTCGACGTGACAAGGTTGACGAGGAATGGAACCTGAGCGAGGGCCATTACCCATGCGCCTATAGAAATGACTTCGTTGAGCTGGATCATTTCACGAACGGTGGTGCCAAGCACGTTGGTTGATTCAGGGTCAGCCGAGAGGTAGGCGGAGCCACCGTTATACCAACGGCGGTGGAAGCCAGCCATGCCCTGAACGAGCATCGGGAAGAAGACCACGTTCATGCAGATGAGGGTCGGCCAGAAGTGCAAGTGCCCGAGGAACTTGTTCATGTAACGACCAGTCATCTTAGGATACCAGTGGTAGATACCAGCGAAGAGGCCGAAGAGGATGCCTGGAGCAACCACGTAGTGGAAGTGACCGATCACGTAGTAGGTATCGTGAAGGTGCATGTCGATCATGCTGAAGGCCAGAGGAAGACCCGTAAGACCACCGATACCAAACATTGGGAGGAATCCGCATGCCCAGACCATTGGCTGGGTGAAACGGATCGAACCGCCCCAGAGGGAGATGATCAGTGCGGTCAGCAGGATCACTGATGGGATGGAGATCAGAACCGTGGTGGTCTGGAAGAAGGCTGAGACCCATGGGCCCATGCCGGTGAGATACATGTGGTGAGCCCAGACAATGAAGCTGAGGAAACCAAGGACCAGAACCCCGTAGACCATTGATTTGTAGCCCCAGAGAGGACGACGAGTATTGACCGGAATGATCTCGGCGACACAGCAGATGGCCGGGAGGAGGAGAACGTAAACCTCAGGGTGCCCCAGGAACCAGAAGAGGTGTTGGAAGAGTAGTGGGCTACCACCACCGGCGGCTTCGACCAAACCAATGTCCTTACTGAAGAGACCGGTTGGTGTGAAGAATGATGAACCGAAGACACGGTCGGAAAGCTGCATGAGGCCAGCCACTTCAAGTGGTGGGAAGGCAAGCAGAAGAAGGAAAGCGGTCACCAACATGCCCCAGCAGAAGAAGGGCAGGCGCATCCAAGTCATGCCCTTGGCGCGAAGGTTGATCAACGTTGTGATGACATTAACAGAACCGAGCAGTGACGAGGTGATCAGGAGCACGAGTCCCACGAGCCAGAGCGATTGACCAGAGAGGAACTGATCCACTTCCTTGATCTGAGCGAACTGAGCGAGCGGTGGGTAGTTAGTCCAGCCGGACATGGCAGCACCGGATGGCAGGAAGAAGGCCGAACACATGACCAGACCACCCATGAGGTAGAGCCAGTAGGATGTCATGTTGAGGCGTGGGAAGGCCATATCGGGAGCTCCGATCTGCAATGGCATCACGTAGTTACCGAAGGCACCGAAGCCAAGAGGAACGACCCCAAGGAAAACCATGATGGTGCCGTGCATGGCGCCGAACATGTTGTAAGTCTGGCCGCTGACGAGACCGTTGTTGAGCCACTGCCCCTTCCATTCGTCCGTGAACACCCAAGCCATCCATGGCGCGAGTGGCTGATCGGGATAGGCGATGCTCCAACGCATGACCATCATCAGGAAGAAACCGAAGAGCAAAAATGCGCCAGCGGTGACACCGTATTGAATGCCAATCCATTTGTGATCGGTGGAGAAGATGTATTTCTTGATGAAACCGGGATCGTGGTGATCGTGGTGATCGTCGTGGTTAGCTGCCATCTTGAGTGATATTTTGAATTTTTAGGAAGAAACGAAAATTAGCTTTCGTCACCTTAAGGATTCCCGAAGGAAATGCAACAGGTGTTAGCCTGCAGGCTGTAGGGTTTCGTAATCGACCAGAGTGTCAGGAGCGAGTTTTTCGCCTTCGAGTTCTTTCTTGTGTTGAGCTTTGAGCTCTTCGACGGTGGTTTGGCCAGTGGCTTCACGGGTCAGGTCAAGAGCCGCTTGCGCTTGAGCCGGGCTGACGATGTCTGCGCTGTTGCCCCAGCTGTTACGGATGTAAGACATGACTGCGGCCAAATCGGTGGCGGTCATGCCTGCGCCTTGAGCGGGCATCTGCTTACCAGTCCACATTTTACCGTCGACGCTGATGTTGCCTTTAAGACCGTGGAGAATGATCATTGCGAGCTGCTGGCTTTCACCATTGACCCACTCGGATCCTGCAAGTGGCGGATAGTTAGCACCGTCGCCCTGGCCGTTGCCTTGGTGACAACCGATGCACTTGTTGTAAACCTGAGCACCACGCTTGATCATGGCGACCTTTGCTTCCATTGGAGGAACTTCGACCGCACCACCTTCGAGAGGAGGAGCCGTGGTGTAACCCTCGCGCACGAGTTGCCCCATGGAGAAGACACCAGGGCCTTCACCGATAAGAGAACCACCAATCATGGCGATCGCAACTGCTGCCAGGATGATCCAAAGTGAGATAGGTTCCATTCCGTTCTCACGGACACGTTTTTCACGAGCGGTGGTGGCGTGCTCGCGAGCAATCTCCTCGTGAGCAGCCGCAACGTTCATGGACTCATCGAGATCCGGACGTTGGGGGTCGGTTGGATTGGAATTAGACATGGCTTAAAAGGCGTGGCTTAAAATTGGGTGACGAGTCGAAGATTACTTCGCTTCTTTCTCATCAGTCTTGGGCTTGTAGCTGGCTCCTTGAGGCAACTTGTCGTCACGGTCAAGTGACAAGAGGTAGGAAACGAGACGAGTCGCCTCTTCGGTGGGAACCCATTCGTGGCCGGGTTTGGCACTGATCGGTAAGGCAGAGTTTCTAGGACCGGCTCCTATTTCCTTCTCTTCAAACATCCCTGGGTGGGCATCGCAGCAGGAACGGCGGGCATCAGGGCCAAACATTTCATCGCGAGGGTTGAAGAGGTGGAGGTAAAGGTAATCAGCCGCACGCTCGCGGACTTCTGCACGCCCGGCTGGGGTCCCGGTGTCGGTCTTCGGCTCGGGATTCACTCGATCACTGATTCTGACCGCAAGGTTGGAGAGGTCAGGTCCGACACGCATGTAGCCGATAGGAGCAATGTCTTCGCCGAGGAAATCCCACCAACGGGTCTCGCGGCGGCTATCACCGGTTTCGTCGATCGCCCCAGCCCAATCGGTGCGCCACATGTCTGAGCCCGAGGCATCAGTGGTGCGGATCAGCTGAGTGTGACAAACGGCACAGCCATTGGCTTGGTAAACCTTAAAACCCGTTGCGATATTGCCATTGCGTTTGGGAACAAAGACACCAGAGAGGCCGTCAATGGCTTCGACGTATTCGGGTGGAGCTTTCTTGCTCATGCTGTAACTAGGAACCGCCAAGAGGGCGAGCCATGGCACAGCGAAAGTGACCAGTAGTCCGTAGATGAATGTTTTTGACGTCATTGGAGTATCGGAGCGTAAAAATTAGGCCTTGGTTGGCTCGAGAACTTCAGCTTCACCATGAGGGCTGGTGGAGCCGTGGTCTGCGTTGAGGAGAGTCGGGTGCGCGCTACGGCGACCGAGGCGGAGCCACATGAGAGCCAGGTGGATGAAGAAAAAGGCGTTCGCAAAGAGAATGAAGAACCAAGCGGCGGCAATCGCGGTGGTGTAGACGCGCATTTGCTTGATGGCATTTGCCCAAGGCATGTTTTGCCAAGTCTCGATGGCATCACCGTGGAGAATACCTCCGATCAAGGCACCGAAGAGGGCCAAACTGATGGAACCGTAAACTGACAAGGTGAAGTGCCAGCGAATGAAGCGGCGAGAAAGCCACTCGCGCTTGGTGACACGGGGAACGATGAAGTAGATCGCACCGAACATTGAGAGGCTGAAGAAGCCATAGAGAGCGGCAGCATCAAATCCGTAGTTGGAAATCGCGAACTGGGCCTTCGCTAGCATACCCATGGTAGGCATGTTGAGGAAGATGCTGAGCGCACCGAGAACGAAGATACCAAGCGCCGCGGCGTAGGTGAAACGCAGTGTCGGGCTATTAGCGATGACCTGATCGCGCCCACTGAGTGTCTTGTAGATGTTAAAGAACACCGTGAAGCAAGGAATCGCGAGAAGCACCGAGGCAGCTGCACCGAAGAGAGGCAAGTTCTGAGGAACTGGACCGCCATAGAGCTTCTGCATTCCGGCCCAAGGTCCGATGATCGCGAGCGACCAGAAGCTGAGCATGGCTAGCTTGTAGCTGTAGACCGGGCGGCCTGAAACTTTTGGTGCGAGGTAGTAGATGGCTGAGATACCAACTGGAACGAAGAAAAGGTAGAGCAGAGCCGAGCGGAACCAGTAGCTGGCGGCTGAGTTCATCAGCGCATTTCCTTCGTAGACGAAGGTGAAGTAGTTGCCGCTGATGTAGATCCATGGGAACCAGAAAGCGGCGGCGATCAGGAACCACTGGCTGATGTAGACGTGGCCAGTATTCTGAGAGCGGAAATTCACCACTGCCCAAACACCAATGAGAGCGTAAACGGCCAGGAATGCAGGCCAGAGTTGGGTAGGGAAAGCCATCCAGACTTCACCAGTGCCACGACCAGCGAGGATGCCGAGGAGGCCGAGGGAAACGAGAAGGTTCCAGACGTGGCCAGCGACTAGGATCAAACCCGAAGACTTGACGGTCTGACGAGTCAGACGAGCCATCAACCAGAGCATGGTGCCAAAGGCAGCCTGCATCCCCCATCCGTAGATGAAGACATTGAGGTGAGCTGGGAAAAGTCGTCCGTTGGTGGTCCATTCACAGCCCTCGAGGATCTCGGGGAAGTAGAACTTCAGTGAGCTGAAAGCGCCCAAGAGGATAGAAATGGCCAACCAGGCGGCGCCACTGGTGAAGAAAAACATCACCGGGTGACGAAGCGAATGATCGATCTCCGCACGCCTTTTGGCGTCTTCAGCAATAGCGGATGGTGCGTCGGTGCTCATGAAAATGATTAGGTTCGAAGTCAGCTCTTATTGATCGGCAGCGGGGGCGGCATCCGTTTCGGGTGCGGCTTCCGGAGCGGGAGCAGGACTGGGTTTGGATTCAAGGAGTTCCTTGCCGACGATGGCAAAGGTATCTTCAGGTTTAAAGTCGGGGAAAAGCTTGGCTTGCTCGTTGTCGACGTCTTGGCGAACGCCGAGACGACGCTCATCATCGTAGGAGTTGATGTCAGCAGTCGGGCCGGACAGCAGATTGAAAATCAGGGCTGCGATGCCGAAGACAGCGAAGATGCCGAGCGTCCACCAAAAGTAGCGGAAACGGGCGAAAGGTGTGGCTTGTTCGTTCATGCGGTGGCGATGTTCGAGCTTAGTTGGAGAGATTGGCGGACTCGAGGAGACGAGGGTCGCGGTTCGGGTAAAGATTGGCCGAACGGATATTGCGGATGAAGAGGGCTACGAAGCAAAGGCCGATGGCGAAGAAAGCGATGATGTCGCCCCAGAAGGCCCCGCTGATGAATGGCGTTTCGCCAGGGTTGCCGTGAAGGAAATTATTCACTGAAGGACCACGCTCGGGAATCACGATCCAGTAAAGGTCGACGATGTGAGCCATCAGGATCCAGCAGCAGATGGGAACGATGGTAGCCGTCTTCTTCTTGACCCATGAAGGGAGGAGAAGGGCGAAAGGCAGAGCGAAGTGACCGAAGACCAGGAAGATCGAGACCGCATTCCAGCCCTCTGTGTTACGCAGGAAGAAGAATGAAGTTTCCTCAGGAATGTCGGCATACCAGATCAGGAAGAACTGGGAGAAGGCGACGTAGGCCCAGAAAATGGTGAAGGCGAACATCAGCTTGCCCATGGTGTGAAGGTGCTCGGTGCTGGTGACCTTGTTGAGCATGCCATGCTTGCGAAGCAGGATTGTCGTGAGGATGAGAACGGCCATTGAGGCCTGGGCGCAACCGGCAAACATGTAGACCCCCCACATGGTGGAGAACCACTTGTAATCGAGTGCCTTGAAGAAGTCGATGAAGAGGAAAGTTGCGAAGACGCCGAAGAAAAACATTCCCGTAGCGGACCATGCACGGGCGGCGAAGAGACGCTTGGTGCCTGGGTTAGGATCGGAATCCTGGGCGATTGAAAGGCTGCGAATTTTCCAAATGTAGAAGCCTACCAGAACG
>CAXIBU010000177.1:0-6743 GCA_964021555.1 uncultured Verrucomicrobiales bacterium
GAAGGAGTGGTGCTGGCACCAAGACTGAGGAGCAACGCCGCCACTGCAAAAAAGCGCCCAGCTTCTTTAAGATCGCGAAGCGCACTCCCCAAAAAGGCTAAATAATCTCATTCGTCTCGTTTGATTTGCTAAGTGGTGTTAGTCCCCACCTCGAAACCGATTCTTTCAGTCGAGCCGAAGTAGACCCCCAAAAAACCTCGATTTGTCTCTTTTGAATTGGGATATGGCATTAGAAAACCTTGGCATGCTTGATTCGAGCACTTGCCAAATGGTCCGCATTTGTGCAATTTTTTTGGATGCGATTCATCCTGCTTCTTTCCCTGTTCTGCTCGTCACTTCTCGCCGCGGAAAGGCCCAATATCATCCTCATCAATATTGATGATCTCGGGTGGTCAGATCTAAGCTACCAGAGCGAGGGCGACTTCTATGAGTCCCCCAACATCGACGAACTCGCCAAAGAGGGCATCGTCTTTTCCAACGCCTATGCCGGAGCCGCCAATTGCGCCCCGAGCCGCGCTTGCCTGCTCTTGGGACAGTGGACCCCACGCCACGGCGTCTACACGGTTCAGAACTCTGACCGCGGTAAATCCAAAGACCGCAAGCTCATCCCCACCAAGAACACCATGACAATCCCAGAGGGTGAGCCGACTTTGGGCGACCTGCTCAAATCAGCAGGCTACCACACCGCCAGCATGGGCAAGTGGCACGTTAGCAAGAGCCCGCTTAAAAAGGGCTTCGATGTCAATATCGGTGGCACACACGCCGGTGGACCATACAAAGGCGGCTATCACAGCCCCTTCGACTACCCGAGTTTGACCGAGAAAGAAAAAGGCACCTACCTCACCGACCGGCTCACCACGGAAGCGGTTAAATTCATCACCGCAGATCGCGACAAGCCCTTCTTCCTCTACCTCCCATATTTCACCGTTCACGCCCCCCTTCAAGGCAAGCCAGAGCTCGTCGAGCACTTCAAGCAGAAGAAGGCAAAGAACAAACTCGGCGACCAAGCACATCCCGTGCTGGCCGCCATGATTAAGACCCTCGATGAAAACATCGGCCTCATTCGCAAGAGCCTTAAGGACTCGAAACTAGCCGACAACACCCTCATCATCTTTACCTCTGACAATGGCGGTGTCTACAATGCGAGCCCTCAATGGCCGCTGCGCGCTGGTAAAGGTTCCTACTACGAGGGTGGCATTCGCGAGCCCTTCATTATGCACTGGCCAGCCAAGTTCGATAAGGCCGCGACGATTGATACCCCCATCACTCAACTCGACCTTTACCCCACCCTCGCCAGCATCAGCGGCGCAAAAATCCCCGAGAATAAAGTCTATGATGGCCAGAGCTTACTCCCCCTGCTGTCAGGCGACAACAATTTGAAGGAGCGCTCCCTATACTGGCACTTTCCCATCTACTTACAGGGCGGTAACAAGGATTGTCAGAACGGCGATAAGAAATTCCGCACCCGTCCCGGCTCAGCCATCCGCAAGGGAGACTGGAAATTGATCCAATACTTCGAAAACAACGACCTCGAACTCTTCAACCTGGCATCGGATCCCTCGGAGCGCACGAATTTGGCCCAGAAGGAGAAAGCCAAGACAATCGAGCTGCTCGCCGATCTCCAAGCTTGGCAAAAGAAAACCAAAGCCCCGATACCAACAGAACGTAATCCAGATTTCAAAGGTGATTAATCTGCCCAGCCCTCGCCACGAAGAAATGGCCCGGCCTTCTGCATCACCGTCGGGTGCGCGGTGATGAGCGTGTGATCAACTCTCAGTAGCCTGGTCTCTGCCCCTGCCAGCTTGGTCTCCGCCACGCTCACGATTCCATCACTATTCTGACCGACCTGTCTTTTGAAGAAGGGAATTTTGGCCTCGGTTCCAGCCACGACCAAGGTCTCAGTGTTAGACGGACAACAATCCGGCAGCGAATTGAGCACTCGATCAGGATGCAAGGACTCTCCCATCGGCCCCAGCACTCGAATCAAGGGACTTTGCTGCAAATAATCGATAATCGCACTCCCTTGATTCGGAGGTGCCAACATCAGCAACCTAGAAAATTCGCTGAACGAGTCACGCTCCAGCAAGTGCCGGGCAATCACACCGCCCAAAGAATGCGTCACGAAATGCACCGGCCTGCCTTGCGCCGATTTCAGAATCCGACTTTCCAAAGATTCAAGTAATGGTTCCAAACTCGCGCGAAACGAAGGATACGGAATGTTCAGAACATGAAACTTTTCTTGGCTGAGCCGTCTCGCCAGCGGAGCCATGGCAGCCTCGCTCCTCCACAGTCCATGCAAAAGCACCACAAATTCATCCCCACCGCTAAACTCCATCGGCAAGCGACCAGGCAATGGCGGGCGTAGGACCTCCATGGTCTGCCTGAGGCCCTTTAATTTAGTCATAAATGAATTTTTTGCCATTTTTTTGGAATAATGATAGCCTTACAGACGCATACAAGAGCAACTTAACTTAAATCAATCCATGAAAACATCAATTACACTTCTCTCAATGATCGCCTGCGCTAGCATGGCCAATGCCCAATGCTGCGACAATGGCCAAACGAGCCGCGCGGCACTTCTCAATGGCGGCGTCACCGCTTGCGAGGCTGGCGAGTGCCCGGAAGGCTGCGAAAAAGATTGCTGCAAAGACAAAAAGGATGGCGACGAGAAAGACGCTGCCAATACCGTCTACGTCGCAGTTGACGGCATGACCTGCGGCGCTTGCTCCGGCAAAGTCACTAAAGCCCTGGCCGCCATCGATGGCGTCACCGTCAAAAAAGTCTGCCACAAGTCAGGCTCAGCCAAAGTCGTCATCGACCCTGCAAAAACGGATCAAGCCGCAGTCGTTAAGGCAATCGATACCACCGGCTTCAAAGTCAAAGGCGACATTGTCTCCATGAACGTCGACGGCATGACCTGTGGCGCATGCTCCGGCAAGCTTAGCAAAGCTCTCGCGGACCTCGATGGGGTCACCGTCAAGAAAGTCTGCCACAAGTCCGGCACCGCCACCTTGGTTCTGACCGACAAAGCTTCAACCGAAGCCATCGCCAAGACCGTGACCGACACCGGCTTCTCGGTGAAGAAGTAAGCTTCTTCGCATTTCAATTCAAAAAGCCCACGTCTTCGAAAGAAGCGTGGGCTTTTTCGTGCTCACGAATCGCCAGTCATGCTTCATTTTCTGTGACAGCGACGCCAGTCACGTGAGAGTTGGCACGCTTGGTGCTTTGAAAGGAATCAACCTAATCCTAACCAAGATATGAAAACACTACTCAAAACCCTGACTGCCATGCTCGGCTTCGCTGTGCTGGCGACGTCGGCGCACGGAGAAGAAGAGAAAATCGACTGGTCCGCTCTAGAAGCATTGACCACCAAGGCGGAAGCTTTTTCAGAAGCCACTGCAAAAGCAGAGGAAGCTGGTGAAGAAGCCCCCGCTTGGAGCGACTTCTACACCGGTGACCCAAGCGAAACTTGGTCCATGATTAAGGACTACGAGGGCAAAGATGAAGGAGCCCTCGAAGGCAAGCTCAACGACCTCTCCGAAGGAGCCAATAAGGCGATCTATGACAACATCTGGACTAATGCCAGTCAGCTTACCGCGTGGCTGACCCACAATATCTGGGTTCTCATCGCTGCCGCCTTGGTTTTCATCATGCACCTTGGCTTCTCTACTCTCGAATCCGGCCTCTGCCAGAAGAAGAACGTTGCCAACATTCTATTCAAGAACTGCTGGATCATCGCCACTGGCCTGATTGTCTACTTCGTCTGGGGCTTCAATGCTCACTACCCTGGCTTTGCCGATGGCAGCCTCGGGATCTTTGCCATGGGCAGCCCTGCTCAATACCCGGGCAACGAATTGCTCACTAAGGCAACCAACCTCTACCACGACTCCTACACCTGGTATACCGACTTCATCTTCCAAGGCATGTTCGCTGCCACTGCAGCAACCATCGTCTCTGGTGCGGTCGCCGAGCGGATCAAGCTTAGCACCTTCATGATCTATGCGGTAATCCTCGTAGGCTTCGCTTACCCTCTCGCAGGCTCATGGCACTGGGGTGGTGGCTTCCTCGCCAACCTTGGCACTGGCGCCTTCTATGACTTCGCTGGCTCAACTGTCGTGCACGCCTTCGGTGGCTTCGCCGCTCTTGCCGCCGTCATGGTTCTCGGACCTCGCCGCGGCAAATACACCAAGGATGGCACCAAGCCCATCCTACCTCACAGCCTGCCATTGGCTGCAATCGGTGCCTTTATCCTGTTCTTCGGCTGGTTCGGCTTCAACGGTGGCTCAGTTCTCGCAGCTGAACCCAACTTGGTCTCCATCGTCTTCGTGACCACCTCTCTTGCCGCTGCCGCTGGCGCGGTCGCCTCAATCGCTACCGCATGGATCGTCCTGAAGAAGCCCGATGTCTCCATGGCCCTTAACGGCTTCCTCGCCGGCCTTGTTGGAATCACAGCTGGAGCTGATGCGATCAGCCCAATGTGGTCACTCGTCGCTGGTGGAGTCGCTGGTGTGCTGGTCGTCATCTCCGTTGTCGCCTTTGATAAACTGAAAATCGATGACCCTGTCGGTGCCATCTCCGTCCACGGTGTCTGCGGAATCTGGGGAACCCTCGCTGTTGCCTTCTTCGGTGGTGCTAGCCTGGTTTCCCAAGTGATTGGAATCGTCGCTGTCTGTTTGTTCGCCTTTGTCTTCTCGCTAGTTCTCAGCCTCATCCTGAAAGCCATCATGGGCATCCGTGTGGATGAACAAGAAGAGGTCGAAGGTCTCGACGTAGCAGAACACGGCTCGCCAGCCTACAGCGAGCTTGCCTAAAGAAAGTTTCCTCCCCCTCAAGCCCAAGCGCTGGTGCTCTGCACCGACCCTACCTCAACGTAGAGTCACCGCGCTTGGGCTTTACTTTTGCCAGGATGCCCCAAATGCTCAGCGAGTATGAAATCCCGCCCGCTGTCCTCGCTGACTCTTTTGCTGCTCTTAGGTCTCGCCATTTGGGCCTTCTTCCCTCTGTTCGGAGACTACGACGATGCCAACGACGCGCCGTTTGAGATAAGCAAAGTCGAGCTCGAACGCGACTACTCGGACTACTGGCTAACGATCACTCTCAAGGGTGAGGTGCCTAGCGAGGTCGGTCCCGACTTTGGTCTCGTTACCCCAAGCGGAACTCTGATCCGCGGGGTCGAAAATAACGAAGGCAGTCTCCCCACTCGTTTTTGGATCAATGCCAACGAACTCAAGGAACCACTGCAACTCCGCCTTCAAGGGCAGACGATCCAAGTCAAACGAAACTCGGGACTGCCCGAAATCGAATCCGGCGATTCCCGACTCTTCCGCAAATCAGATTGGAGCCAATAAATGAACCTTCTCATCGATATTGGTAATGTGTTGGTCCGCTTTTCCTACAACAAGCTGATCGAACGCGTCGCACCAGGCTCCGATGCCTCGATTCTGGACGATGTCCTTGCACTACGAGACCGCTTTGAAACCGGCCTTATGGATATTCCAGAGTTCACCAGCTCAGCGAAACAGATTCTCAACTTTCAAGATACTGACGCTGAATTTCAAAAGGCTTGGTGCGAGATCTTCACCCCGGTCCCCGAAATGGTGGAACTTCTGCCAATTTGGAAAGCACAAGGGCACCGCCTGATCCTGTTCTCCAATATCAACCCCTTACATCACCCCTATCTCTTTGAGACCTACCCCGAGCTGTTTAGCCATTTCGAAGAAGGTGTCATGTCCTACCAAATTGGCGGCATGAAACCCGCGTCCGCGATGTATGAACACGCCGTCAATACCCTCCAACTAGTCCCTAGCGAAACCGTCTACCTCGACGACTTAAGACCCAACATCGAGAAAGGAAATAGTTATGGATTTGATGGGATTCAAGTTGATTGGGATAAACCTCACACAGTCATTCAAGAGCTGAGTCTTCGAGGCCTTTGAGGAACGGGAACTCCGTAGCCTAGTCCGCTCGCTCGACTTCCGACTTCAGCTTCAACACCTTTGTCCCATCGGATTGCTTGATGACGTAAGCGGGATTATCATCGTCGCCGTTGCGCGTCACTTCCTCGCCATCGATGGTTCTGGTAACGGATTCATGTTTCACTTCTTGGACTTCGCCTTCAGCGTAGGATTCACCCCACTTCCACTTAACTTGTGTGCCTGTTCTAATCATAACGTAAAACCATAGCACGACTTCACGAAACGCAACCTAACAGAATAGAATTCAGATTTCTTTTTGACAGGCCGCAAATCTGTGGAACCTTAAATTATCGCAAGCAACATTATCTCCGCTTCGATACAACTTGAAAAAATATTATGAACAACAATAACACTAAAGAACTAGTAGACGAACTCAATGAACTGTTGCGCGGTGAGCGCTCCGCCGTTGAGACTTACGACATCACGCTTGATCGATTCAACGACGAGCCGAAACTTTCTTACCTCCGCGACATCCGTAGAGAACATCTAAATGCGGTCAATCTTCTTGAAACAAGGGTCCGTGAAAACGGCGGAACGCCAAGCGACGATTCTGGAGCTTGGGGCACCTTTGCCACAACTATCCAGAAAACCAGCAGCTTCTTTGGACCAGAGTCCGCAATCGACACCCTGATCCGCGGCGAAAAACACGGTATCAGCGAATACGAGGATGCGCTTGAAAGTGACATCGACGCCTCAACCATGAGCCTGATCCGCGAAACGCTGCTCCCATCACTGCGCCGCCACGTCGTCGCCCTCGAGGCGATTGAA
>CAXIBU010000178.1:0-6594 GCA_964021555.1 uncultured Verrucomicrobiales bacterium
CCGTTGAAAAGGCCGCGATTAAGCAAGGGTTTGAGGTCTGGATCCATTGATCGGGCTTAAAAGGCTGCCTGCGGGTTAGGTGTTTGATGTTCGCGCTATGATCAGAAAGAGTATCAGGATGCCCACAAGCGAGGCAGGTAAGGGCGAGATTAGGGCGACTTTACGCCGCCAGTTTGCAGCGCGATCTGGCGATAGCGTGGCGCGGTAGAGAGACTTAAGGGAGAGAAGGTAGATGGCAAAAAAGACGGGGTTGATGTAAACCGTAAACCATATCCATAAGGGAATGTGCTTCGAATCTGGCCGCTCGTAGGGACCAAAGTCACGGAATAAGGCTATCGCTATAAGCCCCCAAAATAGCAAGGTGATCGGTAACAGGAATGAGCCGATGTTGCGTTGATGGATGGTCATAATCAGCGTAGCACCGTGCTGGCTTATGCCTCCAAGCACTCCTTTTTTCGCCACGGCTCAGTGGTGAATCACAGGCGTGCCGTAGAGGGTGAAGCCGGTGCTGTCTTCGATGTCGACGTCTAGGAGCTGGCCGGTGAGGCGGTCGGCGTCGCCCTCGATGATGACGATTTTGTTCTGGCTGGTGCGGCCGGAGAGCTTGGCTTTGTTGGTCTTGGAAGGGCCTTCGACGAGGATTTGTTGGCGGGTGCCGACTAGGGCATCGTTTTTGACTCGTGCGAGCTCGCTGACGACTTTGAGCAGGTGCTGGTTGCGCTCTTCTTTGACCCGCTCGGAGAGTTGCTCGCCCATTTCGGCGGCTGGGGTGTCCTTGCGCTTGGAGTAGCGGAAGACGAAGGCGTTGTCGAATTCGAGTCGTTTGACGCACTCGACGGTCTCCATGAAGTCCTCTTCGGTCTCGCCGGGGAAGCCGACGATGATGTCGGTGGTGATGGCGAGGTCTTTGCGGGCGGCCTTCATGTTCTCGCAGATGTCGATGAACTTCTGGTTCTTGTAGGGACGGCGCATCGCCTTGAGGATGCGGTCACTGCCACTTTGCATGGGGAAGTGGATGTGGCTGGCGAGCTTGGGCAGATAGGTAAAGGCATCGACGAGGTCCTGGCGGTAGCCGATCGGGTGCGGTGAGGTAAAGCGGATGCGCTCAATGCCCTCGACTTCGTGCACGGCTTCGAGGAGCTGGACGAAGGGCGACTTGCCATCGACTTTGTCAAATTCGGTGCGTCCGTAGAGGTTGACGATCTGCCCGAGCAGAGTGACCTCGCGCACGCCGCGGTCGCGAAGGGACTTCACTTCATCGACGATCTCGGCGATGGGACGTCCGCGTTCGCGACCGCGGGTATCGGGAACGATGCAGAAGGAGCAGCGCATGTTGCAGCCCTGCATGATGGAGACGAAGGCGGTGGCCTGCCGATCCTTGGGGAGGTGATCTTGAATGGTGTTCTGGGAGCCGACTTCTTCTTCAATGTCGCAGATGTTCTGACCAGTGAGCGAGGTGCTTAGGTCGTCCATGCGGCGCTCGATGCGGGACTTTAGAATGCCGTCGACGTAGTCAAAGACTCGGTGGTATTTCTGAGTGCCCACGACGACGTCGAGGTGAGGAATTTGCTCGAAGAGCTCTTGGCCACGGCTCTGCGCCATGCAGCCCATGAAGCCGTAAACGACGTGCGGTCGTTCTTCGCGGTGGATGCCCATCATGCCCATCTTCCCGAGGGCCTTTTGCTCGGCCTGGTCACGCACCGAGCAGGTGTTGACGAGGATGACATCCGCATCACTCTCGTGCCCGGATAGGGTGTAGCCATTGCCGACGAAGGTATTGGCGACTTGCTCGGAGTCGCGCTGATTCATCTGGCATCCGTAGGTTTTGATAAAGACTTTGGGCATGGCGTTGAGTGCTGAAGAGTTGCGGGAGCGCGAAGCTATATCCAGCGCCGGGGAAAATTCAAGTCTTCGCTTGGGGATGGGGCCGCTCAGGGCTCTTTCTTGATCTCGATGACCTTGCCTAGGATGGCTTCGCGTTTCACTGGGCCGAAGTAGCGGCTGTCGAGGGCGTTCTTGGTGTTGTCTCCCATCAGGTAGTATTGGCCCTCGCCTAGCTTGAGCTTGTGATGAGGGGCTTCTTTTTCCACACTCAATACTACTCCGTCGGGTAAGGAGATTGTTTTACCATTGATGGATGGACCTTCCTTGGTGATCTCGATGGCTTCGTTGGGTAGCCCAATCACGCGGAAAATGAACGAAGCCTCGGCATCGGTGGGAGGGGTGAAGGTGACGATATCGAAGCGTTCCGGGTCCTTCTTTTGATATGAAGTTTTATCCACAATAATTACGCTATCTCTTGGGATCGTCGGTTCCATGGAGCTAGACGGCATGTGCAATTCTTTCTGCGAGCTGATTTTGTTGCATGAACAAAAGCTGGTAAAAAGAAGGAGGAGAGAAACGGTTTTGTAGATCATGGTGTTATGTTCTTTGATTGAATTTGAACTTCTCCCGCTTTTCAAGGTCTGAGGCTTTTGATGATGGATTTGTTGTTTGTGGCTCTGGCTAGTGTGCCGCTTTTGGTGGTGCTGGGGGTTCTGGCTCTGGTGGCTGGAGCGGTGATTGGGATTCAACGACGGTCGTTTGCGGTGGCGGCGCGGATTTTCTTTGCGCCGATGATCTTGATTGGGTCATCGATTGCGGGGGCTCTCGGATTTGCGCTGGTGGCAGAGATGGCGATGCGTCTGGGGGCATCGCTTCCGGCGCTCCCCCACCCCATGGCAATGAGCTTGGGCGGGCTGTTTGGGGCCTGTTTGGGCATGACTTTGATCTTGGCGATGCGTCCTCCAAGGGCGAGCTTGCCTGCGGCGAAGTGAATTTTCAGAAGCATTTTATTGCACGACATTAATTTCGCGTATAGGTATGCGCATGAGCAATACCACACCGACTCCGATCACGATAGCTAAGGGCGATGGCATCGGTCCTGAGATCATGGACGCCACCCTCAAGATCCTCAAAGCTGCCGGCGCCGCACTTGAGATTGAAGAAGTCAAAATCGGCGAGGCCGTCTACGAGCAGGGCGTGACTTCAGGGATCCCGGCCGAGGCTTGGGAGTCATTGAGACGCACTCGAATTTTCCTCAAAGCTCCGATCACCACGCCACAGGGCAAGGGCTACAAGAGCCTGAACGTGACGCTTCGTAAGACGCTCGGCCTTTTCGCTAACACACGCCCTTGTTTGACCTACCGTCCATTTGTCGATTCGCGTTTCGATGGGGTCGATGCGGTGGTGATCCGTGAAAATGAGGAGGACACTTATGCGGGCATCGAGCACCGTCAGACCAAGGAGGTCTACCAGTGCTTGAAGCTGATCACCAAGCCGGGCAGTGAGCGGATCATTCGATTCGCCTTTGAGTATGCTCGTTTGAATGGCCGCAAGCGTGTGACCTGCATGTCCAAGGACAACATCATGAAGATCACGGACGGCCTTTTCCACGAGACGTTTGACCGTATCGCCAAGGAATATCCGGAGATTGAGAATGATCACAAGATCATCGATATCGGTTCCGCTCTTCTGGCTGATACCCCGCAGGACTTTGATGTGGTGGTGACCCTGAATCTTTACGGAGACATTGTTTCCGACATTCTGGCGCAAGTTTGTGGCTCGGTGGGGATTGCTGGTTCATCCAACATTGGCTCCGACTTTGCCATGTTCGAGGCGATCCACGGCTCCGCTCCGGACATTGCCGGTCAGGACATTGCGAACCCTTCCGCCCTCCTCAATGGCGCGGTAATGATGCTCAAGCACATTGGTCAGGGCGACGTCGCGGCTAAGGTGGAAAATGCGTGGCTGAAGACGCTGGAGGACGGCATTCACACCGGCGACATCTACTCTGAGGCGAATAGCGAAAAGAAAGTCGGCACCCGCGAATTTGCCGAGGCAGTTATCGCGAATCTCGGCCAAGAGCCTTCGCAACTTCCAAAAGCGGTGGTTAAGGAGAATAGCGGCGGATTTAAGCTGCCTGAATTGAGCCAAGCGACTGGCGAGAAGAGCTTGGTCGGGGTCGACCTCTTCCTTGACTGGGATCAGCCTGGTCGCGATTCCAACGCACTCGGCGCTGCGCTTGAGGCGGCATGTGTCGGCGACTGGAAGCTCAAAATGATCACCAACCGTGGGGTCAAGGTCTACCCGGATGGTTTCCCTGAGACCTTCTGCACGGATCACTGGCGCTGCCGATTCCTTGCCAAAGACGGCGGGGAACTAACGAACCAGAACATTCTGGAGCTCATGGGCTCGGTTACGGGTGCTGGATTCGACATCATCAAGACCGAGAACCTCTACCTCTTCGACGGTGAGCGTGCCTACACGCTTGGTCAGGGTGAGTGATTCTCGCTCTCCCAGCGCATGAAGGCTGGTCAAATGGTCTCTTCCGCGACATGCTCCGTGCATGGCGGAAGAGACCATTTTCATTTATGAAGCGTTGATCGAGGCCGCTAAGGCGGGCGACGTTGGGCGCATCAGTGAGCTGGCCGAGACCGTTCACCCCGCGGATTTGGCCCGCGCTTATCAGGACCTTGATACCGAGGAGGAGCAGAGCACCTTCATTGAGGCCCTGGGGCCTGAAAGGCTCGCTCCGGTGATGCGCGACATCCCCGCCGAGCTGGTAGAAGAGACGCTGGAGCACCTCAACGAGGAGGACCTGTCCACTGTTCTGGACGAAGTTTCAGACGACGTTCGGGTCGATCTACTGCAGGAACTCCCGCGCGAGACGCAGACTCGCTACCTCGATCTGCTCGAGGATGACGATCAGCAGTTGACCAGCGACTTGATGAAATTCGCTGGCGAGACCGCTGGTGGACGCATGACGACCGCGATCGCGCGGATTCGAGGTCATGTGACCGTCAAGGAGGCGATCGACGAGCTGCGGCCTCAGGAGGAAGAGACCGAATTTCTTTCCCGAATTTACGTTGTCGACGATCGTGATCGCTTGGTCGGTCGGGTGCGCTTGCGTGATCTGACCTTCGCGACCTGGGATACGCCGATCGAATCCATCATGCAGGCCGAGCTGACAACCATCTTGGCTGACGCCGACCAAGAGGAGGCCGCGAATTTACTCAAACGCTATGACCTCATGACGCTGCCAGTGGTCGATGAATTCAACCACCTCCTCGGTGTGATAACCCATGATGATGCGATGGAGATTCTCGAGGAAGAAGCCTCGGAAGACATCGAGAAGATCGCTGGTATTGCGGGTGATTCGGGCGAAGAAACTTATCTTAACACCCCGGTCTGGACGCATTTTAAACGTCGCTTCCCTTGGCTCTTAGTGCTTGCCTATGCGGCGATAGCCTCTGGGTGGGTGATGATCCATTTTGATGAAGTTTTAAGTAAGGCCTATATCTTAGCACTATTCCTACCGATGGTGGTGGCGGCAGGTGGCAATACCGGCGGCCAGGCCTCGACCATGGTGATCCGGGGGATTGCGCTGGGTGAAGTGGATAATTCGAAAGCTCTCAGGGTCTTTAACAAGGAGGCACGCCTAGGGCTGATGCTCGGCAGCTTGCTGGGAATTTCGGTGTTCGCGTTATGCTTGGTGGTGATGCCTGCCTTTAACGTGCAATTGCCCGACGGCATGGCATTGACCCGCTTTGCCTTTGCCGTTTCGCTGTCTCTCGGCGTGCAAGTCGCCACCTCGACCATTATCGGCGGCCTCTTGCCAATTGGGGCGCGAGCTGCGAAGCAGGATCCGGCGGTGATCGCATCGCCGGTGATTACCACAATGGTCGACGTTTCGGGCATGGTGATCTACTTCGGAGCCGCAAAGTTGATCCTGGGAATCTGAGGGATACAAATTCAAACTGAGACACCGCTGTGAACGCCCTGCATTTGAAAGCCCACGCCAAGATCAATCTCGATTTGAGAGTCCTACGCAAGCGGGAGGATGGTTTCCATGAGCTGACTACCCGCATGGCACCAATTGAGCTCGCGGATGAGCTGGTGGTGCGCCCGTCTGATCGATACGAATTGCTTTGTGAAACGCCTGGCGTGCCGACGGATGAATCGAATTTGATTACGCGAGCGGTTAGGCTGTTAGAGAATGAGCTTGGGGCGAAGTTAAACTATCAGATCGAACTAATCAAACACATCCCTCACGGAGCAGGGCTCGGTGGGGGGAGCGCGGACGCCGCAGTGATCCTTAGTAAATTAAATGCGCGGCATGGCTCTCCCCTGCCCCTCGAAAAGCTCTCCGAACTCGCGGCCGAGCTGGGATCGGATGTCCCGTTCTTTCTGCATGGCTGCATTTGCGATTGCTCAGGGCGTGGCGAAAGCATTGTCCCCCGCCCCGAATTGAAGCCTGATCTTGCTTTGCTCCTTCTTAAGCCTGACTTCGGCGTATCGACGCCTGATGCCTACAAGCGCTGGCAAGGCTCGAAAGAGCTGCCAAGCGTGCCCTACGGCCCTCAGAGCGTCGCTGGGATCGAAATGGTCAACGACCTCGAGCGCCCCGTCTTTGAGAAGCACCGCTTCCTGGCTGAGACAAAATTATGGCTCTTAGGTCGCCCCGAAGTCAGCGCCGCGATGATGTCAGGCTCCGGCTCGACCATGATCGCCGTGCTAGAGGACCCGAACCATGCCGACCAAGTCGTTCAAGCC
>CAXIBU010000179.1:0-6560 GCA_964021555.1 uncultured Verrucomicrobiales bacterium
AGCCCCGGCTTCACCCTCTACGGCACGCCTGTGATCCACCATTAAGCCGTGGCACGGGCCTTCCGCCACGACGGACTGTAAGCCGACATGTCCGCCCCCTCTACCAGCGCAACCCACCTGTGGCGCGGGCTTCCAGCACGTCCGCCAACCCCACGGGTGGCAAAGAACACTATTTTCGAGCTTGCCAGACCTTCGCCCTATCACGCAAAGCCTAAGGATTATGCCTACAAAACCTCTCTTATTCTTGGCCCTTTGCGCCTCGGCGAACGCCACAAGCTCTGCCCGTGAGGATCGATAGAACCAATATTGGCCGATTCCTATCGCCATTCACACTGCTATTCTGGGGTCTGCTTGCAATCGCCCTTATCCACGATATCCAGCATCACGAAAAACACGGGCTGACCTTCTTCTTCCACATCTACGTCATCCCCGCCGGCCTGGCATTCTATCTCATCTCAACACCCGCCGTCTTACCGGCCACCTTCCACCGTAACTCCATCGTCAGCACATCGCTCAAGCTGATCCTCCTGTCACCTCTACTACTCTGCTTGCTTGGCACCCTAGCCATCGTCGCAATGGGCCTCAGGTGAGCCCACTCAAGCCAATTTTCCAGTAGAACCTAACCGTGGCGCGGGCCTCTGGCACGTCAGCCAAAAATCGCCCCCTCCGGTCCTCATTACCCCACCTCAACGTCGATGACGCAAAGCAAGCAGACCACCAGCGGCCATTAACAAACTGCTGGTCGGCTCTGGCACGGGGATGGGCTCTGCCGCGCTGAAGGCCTCCAACTGCACCGCATCAATGGAGCGAAAGCTGCCGCCAGGTCCCGGGATGGGGATGTCGCCAAAGGACAGGGCAATATTTCGGCTGGGAGTATCCAGAGCGAAGTCATGGAAGAAGGCAGTCCCTCCCGAGTAGGCGTAAGAACCACTGGAGATTTCGCTTAATCCAGGGCCATTCGGGGCGACGGGAAAGGCTACGATTTCACCCAGACCGCCAACCAGTGAGTAGCTCAGTCGGACATAATCAACTGCGCGGCTTAGCTCGACCGTCAGATCCCAGTTGGCTCCGCCATCGTGCAGGTAGAAGGTATCAGGATTAAAAAGAAACCCCCCGGGGAAGCCATAGGAATCAATAATCGTTGTCTGCAAATTCGAAGTATTGAGCACGGTGGCGTTCTCAGTTACCGATTGGGCGGGGCCCTGGGAACCGCTGCGATTCAGATCAGGTATGGGATTGTCACCGAAGCTCCAAATCTCCCACTTGGCGCTGAGGTCGGCGTCGCCTCTATCCAAAAAGGCAGTTGCGGCATGGCAGGAAAGGCTGAATGCACTTAAAACGAGGGTTGAAAGGGTGGATTGAATGATCGAATTCATGGTCTGTTATGGTTAGCGGGATGGAATTTGGAGTCTGAAATATTGCTGGTCGTGGCTGGGATCGACAGTGATGAGCCAGTCGTCACCTTCGGCCACCGGAGCAATCTCAAGCAGCTGCCACAGATCTTTTGGTCCGAGACCGGTGGCGACCTGCACACGGGTGCCGGGTGGCGAATTTTGCGGGTAGCGCAACGTCAGTGATCCCGCCGAGCTGCGGCTGAGTTCTAGCTTGGGCATCTCCAATGGCTCCTCTGTCGCGGTCGCCTGAGCCAACCCCGAGGTATCCAGCAGCACCTGATCTAGGCTCATGGACGAGCCCCGCGAACGGAATAAAATCGAATAGGTCCCGTTGATGGGAATATTGGAGAAATCGAACTGAAACACCTGCACCTGCAATTGCCCACCCATCTGCTCGCCGGATTCCAAGTCCTCGTCACTCAGAGTAAACTTGGATCTTGGGTAGGCGAGATAGGGACGGCCTTCGGCATCCGGAGCGACGATGCGCACGGAGTCCAGATCGAGTGCTCCACCGAGGGTTCGAACCTGCAGCAGCACCGTTTTTATGCCATAGGTCGTCGAGTCGTCGAGCTGCAGAGAAAGACCCGAATTAAAACTATAAAGATTGCCACCGGAAGTGACGAAGGCGCTAGGGCTGGTGCAGGTCAGGCGTGCATCAAGAGTGGGCGCATCTAGGTGGACGTCGGGCGCATTTGGTGCAGACGCCGAAGTAAAGCGGTCCCAGTGAGCGAATTCCGTTTGCAATCCGCCGCGCCAGCTCGGCTGAAGGAACTCGGCTGCATCGGCAGTGATGGACGATAGCGAAAGAGCCAGAACAGGAAGCAATTGGGTGAGTTTCATGAGCAATTCGATGGGTTAAAATTCAAATTCGAGACCTAGGAAGGCGTTGATTCCCGGCTGAGTGAAGCGACCATTGCGGGCTCCACCATTGTGCCCACTTCCCCGATTCGCGCGGCTCCAGATGACGTATTCCTGATCGAGTAAATTGCGCACCCCGCCGCGTAATACGCTGTTCTCTCCCAGGCGATAGAAGCCCGTGAGGTCGACCAAGGTGTAGGCATCAGTCGCCGGTATGTCTCCTGCGATGTCGTCCTGATCTTTTGCTGCAAAATAGGTGGCGAAAAGTTCGACTCCCCACTGATCCTCGGGATTCAGGTAACCGACCCATAGGTTCGCTTTCCATGGCTCAATCGTATTCAGCGGCTGCTCGCCATCCACTGGTGAATCCGTGGTGCCCTCGGCCCAGGAGAATGAGGCCCCAACACGGAAGCCATCCAAGGCCGGATTCCATTGACCCAGCTGGGCCTCTGTCTGAAGCTCGATACCGTAGATTGTCGCCTCGTCACGGTTGACCGTGCGCTGGATCTCCAGCCCATCGAGGAACTCACCAGTCGGCACGGCCGACTCAAGAAAGCCTTCGTAAGAGTTATAATAAACCGACGCCGAACTCTGAAAAATTCGCCCGTCGCGCTTATAGCCCACCTCGAAGCTCTGAGAGCGCTCTTCTTCTAAGTCCGGATTTGGCAGAGTGATAAAGTCCTCCTCGTGCTGAAAGACCCCCGTAAGCTCTTCAGCGCTCGGATTGCGAACGCCCTGCGCCCAGCTCGCATAGACCTGGCTGTCGTCGTCGAGCCAATATTGCACTCGCAAGCTCGGCGCAAATGCCAGATTCTCATAGCGCTGCGCCCGAACTGATTCCGTCCCGGCGATACGACCAAATTCATCGAACACCGTATATTCCGTCTGATTCAGAAATTCATCACTGTTCTCGGGATCTACCCGATAATCATCGACCCGCAGAGCTGGCGAGATCACCCACTGACCGCGGTCGCCAAAGGTAAACCGTGAGTTCAAATAGAGCCCATTGCGCCAAACCGTGGTCGGTGCCATGTTAAGTAAGTTCTGCGGGGCCATCGGCGAATCTGTCCGCAGGAGGGCGCTCTCAACATCGCTGACGGAAAATTCGTAGCCGTAGCTCAGACGATTCATTGTCCGCCCTTCGAACAGATGCTCCGCCTGCAGATCGAAGCCGATAATGTCCGTCTGGTAGCTCAGGTCGTTGCGCCGATCACGGATGAATTCGTTGATCGCTCCCGGGTTGACCCGCACTTGCTGGTCGTTGACGTTGCCCGAGAACGAATTCTGCGTGTAGCCCCTGAAAACCAGACTTTGCAGGCCGTATGGCTCGGCCTCCGGATTCCATGTCGCACTCAAGCTGACGCGCTCGCGAGTGCGCAGCGCGTCGCTAGTGGCCAACAAGGTCTCACCGATCTGGCTGCTCCCGAGTAGACTGAGCAGCTCTCCTGATGAGGTTTGACGGAAAGAATCCACCGTCGGCTCGAAGGTCCAGTCGCCGATCCGGTGCAGCGATTTTAGCACGAAGGCGTGACTTTCAAATTCGAGCGGGTTCGGTTCCTGATCACTGTTGTTTTCCAGCTCGTTGCCAGTTCGGTAGCTGTAAACGAAGCTAGCCGCGTGCCTGCCATTACCAAATGCTCCGGCGACCCGTTGACTCCAGCTATTATTCTGAGTCTCGTAGTTGGAATTAAAACGAAAGGCGCGCCCACTCAGACTTTCATCGAGCAAGGTCCGCGGTCCCTCGGTCTGAGTCGCGACCGTTCCAGCGAGAGCATCGGATCCGTAAAGACTCGAGGTAGCCGACTTGAAAACCTCTATCGACGCCAGCACCGAAGGATCAAAGTAAATGCGCCCCGGTCCACCGGACCCGAGGAAGCTTCTCGCAGTGAAGTCCTCCGGCTGGCGGATGCCATCCACCATCAAGTTCACCCGATTGCCCTCAAGCCCGCGAATGTTAATCGAATTATTCCCGCCCTGGAGGTAGGGAACCAGTCCATCGGTTCCAGCAATGTCCAGGGGAACGGAGACGCCTGGCTCCCGCTGCAAGGCATCCACCAATCCGGTGACTCCGCGCTTAAGCAAGTCATCGGCGGATTTCTTCACCACCGAGCCAGCCAGCTCGAGATTCGATTCCTCGACCCGTGAGCCAACCACGACTTTTTCATTCAAGGTGCCATCCACCTCAGAATCGGCCGCTAAGCACTGGGGCCCGCATAGAGCAGCACCAACGACAAGATGGTGACTGAGATGTAGAAAACAACGACGCATTGATACCAGAAATGGATCACTAAGCTCACTTTGCCGCAGCGTAGTCGCTGATGAATAGTTTCAGCGCTTGAAGGATCTCATCACGAGTGACCGCATCCTTCTTTTCAAGCGCTCCTAGCGTGCTGTTGATGGTTTCAAAGTCGACCCGACCCTCGATGTTCACGCCGCCCGGGCGCTGCAACAATTCCGACCAGACACTGCGAACTTGGTTCCAAAATTCGCCATTCTTCTCCCAGAACGTCTTCGCAGCGCTCAGTTCATCATCGGTGCGCTCGTAGCGATTGAATCCGCGCTCGCGGCATAGGGCGCGACTTTTTCCCTCACGAGAAACCCACTTTACGTTGTCCTGCTCGTGCACCCAACCATTTGAGGTAACCGTCTGGCGGTTCTCACAGGCGAGCAGATCGTAGTCCTTGCGCCTGGTGTATTCACGACGGGGGAGAGGTCGCTGCGTCTCGCCCTGCCAGTAGCTCACGCCATCCAAGTGAACCCACTTTCCGGCACTCTCATAGCGCGGCATGTCATTGGTCTGCGTCACCAACTGAGTCCATGTCCCGTCAGCCTCTGCAGCGGAGCGCGTCTCGCTCTTCCACTTACGGTCACCCTGATAGGTCAACACCTCGGTATCCTCATATTTCCATATCTGGCCCCAGTGCTTAATGACCTGACCATCGACGACCAGGAGATGCTGGAGGACGATCGTATCACCATCATCTTGCACCACCTGAACGTGCTCCTTGGCCTGGGCCTCGTAGGCCTTTTCTTTGAGCTGATAGTCTTTCGCGAGAGAGACGGTTTCAGCAAATTCGAAGCTAACCTGAAAATTTCCCTGCATCCCGAGGATTGCCTGGCGGTCTTTTTCAAAGGAAGCCTGATCAGCTTGAACCATTCCGATTGATCCACCGATCAATCCCAACATGACGCTTGTTTCGCGGAGTGTGAACATGCTCTGACTCAACCAGCAAATTCCGCCTCCGCTAACACACCCTTGCGCTTCGTTGACCAAATTATGCTAATTTTGTTATTGAGACTCAATATCAATAAGGGTAAGTGTGATTCATGAACGCAATGCAGCAGTCGCTAGCACGGGATCTGGGGCTCGTGGAAGTCACCCGTTATGTCTCGAGTCCACTGAAGCGCCGGGAGCTTGTTGAGACGGATTCGGCGGCGGGGGAGGACGCCTATGAACTGTGCCTGAATTTGAAAGGTAACGGCTTTCTGAACCACGCTGGACTGAGGGTCAGGCTTGAGCCAGGCCAGCTCGCTGTTTACCAGCCGACTGGCCAGACCCAGCTCTGGAGAAGGGCGGACGGTGGCGCTCACGAGTGGCTCAGTCTGCGGTTCAGCGGCGAATTTCTTCGCAGTCAGCTCGAGGGCATGCGGTTCGACCTGAGACAGGATTTCCGCGGCGCGCTATTCGGCGAATACGGCGCTGCCCCGCTTTGCTTTGCCAAACCAATCGAGGTCAAAGCGGCCTCGCTGGTCGATCAGCTTCTGAAGCCGAGCTCTCATCGGGCCGCGGATCGCCTTAAAATTCGCGGCATCTGCTTAGAGCTGGCTTCCACCTGCATCTTCCGTGAAGAAGGGCAGGCGGAGTCGGAGTCGAAGTTCTGCGAATTTTACCAGCGCCAGACCAGCGCCAAAGTCGAGCGGGCCAGGCGTCTCATCGAGCAACAATTCCGCGAGCCTTTCAGTTTGGATGCACTGGCCAAACGGGTCGGCAGCAGCCCCAGTCACCTCTCCCGCAGCTTCACCAAGCAAACTGGCAGCTCGATCACCCAATTTCTCCGTCTGGTGCGCCTCCGCCACGCCCGCAAACTCCTCCTGAGCGGGCGCTGCAACGTAACCGAGGCCGCTCTCGCCGCCGGTTTCAACCATCTCAGTCACTTTGCCAAAAGCTTCCAAGAGGAATTTGGCGTCAAGCCTTCCGCATTGATCCGCCCCAGCCGAACGGCATAAGACCATAGGTAATTCAGAACCCTACCCCCGATCAATGGATCCAGACCTCAAACCCTTGCTTAATCGCGGCCTTTTCAACGG
>CAXIBU010000180.1:0-6538 GCA_964021555.1 uncultured Verrucomicrobiales bacterium
CTGATTCGACTACTCACGAATCACTTATTTACGAATCGCCAAGCGGTGCGGTGCGGGGGGAGGTGCGGAGCTGTTTTAGGCGTTGTTGGAGTTTGGCAGCTTTTTCGGGGTGTTTTTCTGCCAGGTTGTGGCGTTGGGCGATGTCGTCTTTGAGGTTGTAGAGCTCGATGGGGGAGTCGTTGTCGGCGGGGTAGTTGTGTTTCTTTTCCCAGGCTTGCCAGCCGCGGTTGTGGTAGCCGTTTTTGCCTTGGAGGAGGAGCCAGTCGCCGGAGCGGAGGGCCCAGGTTTGTGGGTAGGTGTTGTGGACGTGCTCGGTGCGCGGGGTGACTTTTTCGCCCTTGATAAGGGGGAGCAGGTTATGGGAATCCTCGGCGCAGTTTTCGGTGGGGAGTTCTTTGCCGATGGCGGCAGCGATGGTGGCCATGAGGTCGATCTGGGAGACCAGGGCGGGCTCGACTTTTCCAGCTTGGGCCACACCCGGGTAGCGGATGATGAAGGGGACATGGTGGCCGCCTTCGTAGACGTCGCGTTTCACCCCACGGAATGGAGCCGCGGACCAGTGGCCGAATTTCTTTTCTCTGGAATAGCAATAGGCCTCAGGTCCGTTATCGGCGGTGAAGATGACAAGGGTGTTCTCGTCGAGGCCTTGTTCTTTCAATGTATCGAGGACGCGGCCGATGTGGTGATCGGTCTCGACGACAAAGTCGCCAAAGGCACCCGCGCCGGATTTGCCGTCAAATTCATCGTTGGGAACGATGGGGGCGTGCGGGCAGGGGAGGGCGAAATAGAGAAAGAATGGCTTATTGGCGGCCTTGCGCTGCTTGAGGTGGGCGATGGTGCGGTCGGTGAGGGTGGGCAAGTTGGCATAAGGATCCCATCCCTCGACCATGGGGCCGGGGCGGCATTCCCAGCTGCCTTCTTTAATCTTCTTCCACTTTTTGGGGTCGAGCTGTTGGTCGGGCGCGACTGGAAGCTTGTCGTTCTCGATCCACGCGTAGGGCGGGAAATTGATCACGGCATCGCCGAAGTATTCGTCGAATCCGTGAGCGAGCGGGCCGTCGGGGACGGACTTGGTCCAGTCAAAGTCGTCGAATTTCACACTCTTCTTCGGAGTGCCGGGTTTGCGGATGGCATCCCAGTCCCAGCCGAGGTGCCATTTGCCGATGCAGGCGGTGTGGTAACCATTGGCTTGAAGAAATTCGGGCAGAGTGATGCGCTCGGGCTTGAAGACGGATTCGCCGAAGGATTGAGCGATGCCGTGGAAGTCGCGCCAGTGGTGACGGCCGGTTAAAAGGGCGTAGCGCGACGGGGTGCAGATACCCGAGGAAGAATGGCCGTCGGTGAAGCGGATGCCCTCGGAGGCTAGCTTATCGAGGTTGGGGGTGGGGATTTTCCCATCGGCGTTGTAGCAACTAAGGTCGCCGAAGCCGAGGTCATCGGCGTAGATGATGACGACATTGGGTGGCTCGTTGGTGGGGTTGGCGGCAGTGAGAGGGGTGACCAGCAGGGCAAAAAGGGACAGTATTTTTCTCATGATCGTGGTTTGAATTTGTAATATACGTCATTCTTGAGAACTTATTGCAACAAATCCTTGGCTCATCTACGCTAGGTAGGTTAGATCCACTTCAAGATGCAGACACTAGGAACGATGATTCTCATTGGGGCCATGACCGCTGGCGGTTACATGGCTTGGCCGGCTTTCGAAACTTCATTCGCGAAGAATGGCTGGATTCCTGACGGCACTGAGGATGTCGCCAAGGCTGGCGATCCCGTCGGTGGTGCGCCTGATCTGACGACGGATTCTTCGACTCAATCTCCTGGTGACGGCTCTGGTGAGCCAGTCGAGCCTGTGGCTCCGGTCGAGCCAGTCACTCCGCCAGAGCCAGAAGTGCCTGCCATTCTGGCATCGCTTGAAGCGGCTGATTTTCCTTCGAAAATTCGGAT
Source organism: uncultured Verrucomicrobiales bacterium (assembly GCA_964021555.1). GTDB lineage: Bacteria > Verrucomicrobiota > Verrucomicrobiia > Verrucomicrobiales > Akkermansiaceae > CAXIBU01. Next base: position 1,945 of record CAXIBU010000180.1, read on the forward strand.
CAAGTCTTCGATCGAGCTACTTGATCGCAATGATGCCTCTGCTCCACCAGTGCCGATGCTCTCTGAGAGCTTGGTCGTTCCAGTTCGTCTGGAGGGCGCGATGCTTGAGGTGACCCCGAGTATCGGGAGTCCTCTGCGTGCGAAGTTGCCCTATGATCAGACCGACCTTTTGGAACGTGTCGAGGCAGCTGAGAAAAGCCAGCAAGCAAGCAATCCAGATAACACCGGCGGCGGAGCATCTAATGGCAATAGCAATGGCCAGGAGCCAGCGAAGAAGCTGGACCTCATTGGTGAAGAGGCTGCGGTTGCGATGGTGAAGAAGGATATCTTGAGTGAGCGGCTTTCTGAGCTGCGTGCTGATCAGGTGAAGAAATTCAGCTATCAGGGCATGCAGACGGTAAAAGATCAGGATGCCGAGGTGGTCTTGGTTGAATTTGAAACCGATACTTTGTTCGGCCGCAAACGCGTGCAGGCGAGAGCTGCGATCAAGGATGGTAAGGTCTACCGTTGGGAATGGGCTTCGACTGGCTTTGAAATGCGGTAGGGGGCTTGCTGTAGCAAGAGGGGCTGGTGTTCTGCTGGGAGTTAACCACGAAATACACAGAATACACGAAAGGCTTGGGTTCTGCTGTTTGGTTGATGGAGCACGGGTATTTTACCCGCCTGTTTTAATTTATGGGGCACCTATTGACTCATTTACTACTTACGAATGACTTAAGCCCTAACCCTGCTCTCGTTCGTAGATGAGGTGGAGGCCGCGGATGCCGTTTTTGCGGAATTCGGCGAAGTAGCGGTCTTGGAGGGGGGCGATGAGTTTGTCGCGCTGTTTGTCGTTTAAGGCCGTCCACTTGGCTTTGCCGATTTGATTTTCGGTGTCGCGCTCGGCGAGGCGGAAGATGAGCTCTTCCCAGAAGAGTTCGCTGCGCATTTCATCGACGCATTTTTGAGCGTAGAGCTGCTCGCGGGCTTCCTCGGTGAGGAAGAGTCGTTGTTCTTCCTGATCGTATGCGATCCAGTCTCCGCAGCCGGTTTCGGTGGCACGGGAGAGGATTTTTTGTTCCATGGCGACGAAGCGCTGAAAATCTGCCTCGTGCTCAGGAAGTTGGTTCCAAGTGGCGGATTGGGTCGCCAAGCTGACCATTTCTACCAGTGTGGCGAGTTCGGATTCGGTGAGGCGAAGGTGCATGGGTGATGGAGCAAGCTCGGAGGAGCGAGGGCCATGATGAAACCGAGCCGAGGTGATAAGCAATGCAAAAGCGAGGCTTGGCAGAAGCCTGATCCTCAGGCAGCTTGCGCGCACCACGATTGAGCAAGGACATGCAGGCACTAAAAGACGTATTTGACAGGAACTTCCACGAGCGCATGGAACTCGGCGCATCGGTATCAGTCTATCGCGATGGCGAGAAACTCGTGAGCTACTCGGCCGGGTGGTGTGAAAAGGAGCAGGTGCGCGAGTGGACGGACTCTACCCTAGTTCCCGTGTATTCCGCGACCAAAGGGCCTGCGGCAGTGACCTTGATGACTGCACTTGAAAAGGCGGGGCTCAGTCCGGCGACTCCGGTTCGTGAGGTCTGGGGGAAGTTCCCCGTAGCGGCGAATTTCGGACAACTCATGTCTCACCAGGTAGGACTGCCCGCGCTGGATCAGGTGGCAGATGTGTTTGACTTTGAGGCGGTGGTTGAATCGATCGAAGCCCAGAAACCGGCTTGGCCGCTGGGAAGCGCTCACGGGTATCATCCGCGGACTTATGGTTACTTGCTCGACCATCCCGTCAGGTTGCTGACGGGTCAGAGCTTGGGCGAATTTTGGCGCAGTGAGATTGCGGATGGGCTCGGTTTGGATTTCTGGATTGGGCTACCTGAGGAGCTAGAGCCACGGGTGGCGAAGCTGTATCCTGGTAAGATGGATAAAAAAGACATGGATGGCAGTCCGTTCTACTCGGAATTTCTCAAGCGAGGAACTTTGGTTCAGCGCGCCTTTGCCTCGCCGCGGGGGCTGCACTCGGTGGCTGAAATGAATACCCGCGAAGCCCATGAATCCGGGCTGCCAGCGATGGGTGGGATTGGCACGGCGGATTCTTTGGCTTGCTTCTATCAAGCTCTCTTGGGCACGCCTGTTGGCGAAGGCCCTGGCATTTCTGAAAAGGTGAGGTCGTGGATCTTGCCGCGTCAGGTGCAGGGGGAGGATCAGATCATGAAATTGCCGACGGCATTTCACTACGGGTTCATGGGCGATCCGATTGATACCGAGGGGCGGAAAATTCGCCAACTTTACGGTCCGAATTTGAGCGCCTTCGGGCATCCTGGCTCAGGTGGCTCGGTTGGCTTCTGCGATCCCGAGACGGGGATCTCCTTTGCCTACGTGATGAACCAGATGGAGCTCTCGCTATTCCCCGGCGTGAAGTCGCTGGACATGATCGAGGCGCTTTACTCGTCTTTGTGAACCTTGCGCTCGGGTGTCGGTTGCGGCTCCAGGGGCTGGAATTGAATTTCAGGCAGGGGGCATCCGCAGCGCTGGCAGAACTTGGCATTTTTAACATGTCGGGTAATGCCGCAGTTGGAGCAAGTCTGGTGATCATCGAGATGGTCCTCCTCGCGGCGCAGTTCGGAATAGACGATACCCGTTGGAACGGCGATGATGGCAAAGGCGCAGATCATGGTGGCTGAGGCGATGATTTGCCCTAGCGGGGTCACGGGGGCGATGTCGCCATAGCCGACAGTGGTCACGGTAACGATGGCCCAGTAGACGCTGGTCGGGATGCTGGTGAAACCGGCCTCGGGAGGCTCAATCAAGTGCAGCAAAGTGCCAACGATCACGGCTAAAGAAAGCACGGTGAAGAGAAACACGAGGATCTTCTGTCGACTGCTCTGGAGGGCCTTCATCAGGCGCATGGCCTCCGAGCTGTGATTGACCATCTTGAGCACACGGAAAGTCCTCAGAAGGCGCAGAATTCGCACGACGAGGAGTCGGTTGCCGCCCGTGGCTGGGAAAAACAGCTGAATGTAGGTGGGCAGGCAGGAAAGGAGGTCGACCAGCCCGAAAAAGGAAAAGGCGTAGCGGAGCGGGTGCGGGGAGACCGTCAAGCGGGCGATGTATTCGATCGTGAAAACGATGGTGAAGCCCAGTTCGGCAATCACCAGCCATGAGCCGTGCTCCGCGCGGATCGATGGCACGCTCTCGAGCATGACCGCCATGACACTGAGCACAATCATCACGAGCAGCACCACATCGAAGGACTTACCAGCTGGGGTATCGGCCTCGAAGATGATCTCGTAGACTTTGCGTTTCCAGCCTGCTTGGGGCTTGGGGCTTGCGGGAGGAGACATGTCGCACTCTAGGGAGAATTTGCGCCATAGGGCAAGGCACCAGAAACAATCCCAAAAAAATACTGATTTACACTCGCCAGCGAGGGGTGCCGTCAGCATAGTCCGCCCCCTTCACCGCAAAGAAGCCAACGCCATGCCCAAAAAGCTGAAAATTGCCTTACCAAAAGGAAGCCTTCAAGAGCCGACTATCGAGCTCTTACGCAAAGCCGGATACAATGTTTACATCTCGAACCGAGGTCTCCGACCTTCGTCAGATGATTCTGATCTGGATATCTACCTCATCCGCGCCCAGGAGATCGGTCGTTACGTCGACCAAGGTTTCCTCGATTGTGGGATTACCGGAGCTGACTGGATCTATGAGAACAAAGCCGACGTCGAAGTCTTCGGTCAGCTTCCCTACAGCCGTGCGACCAACCGCCCGACCCGTTGGGTTCTGGTCGTTCCTGAAGATTCTCCCATCAAGTCGGTCAAAGACCTCCAGGGCAAAACCATCGCGACCGAAGGCGTCGGGATCACCGAGCGCTGGCTCGCTGAAAAAGGTGTCAGTGCCCGTGTCGAATTTTCCTGGGGTGCCACGGAAGTCAAAGTCCCTGACCTGGTCGACGCCATCGTAGACGTCACCGAGACCGGAAGTTCAATTCGCGCCAACAAATTGCGCATCGTCGATGAGTTGCTCGTTTCCTACCCTCAGTTCATCGGGAACAAGGAATCCATGAAGGATGAGTGGAAGCGCCAGAAGGTGGAGCGCATCATGACCTTGCTCAACGGAGCGCTTCTCGCACGCGATCGTGTCGGCCTGAAGATGAACCTTCCACAGAGTTCTTTGGAAAAAGTGATTGACCTCCTTCCATCTCTGCGTAAACCCACCGTCTCGAATTTATCCGAGGAAGGCTGGATCGCGGTAGAGACCGTAGTCAGCGAATCGGTGGTTCGTGAAATCATTCCTGAGCTAAAAGAGCTTGGAGCCGAGGGGATTATCGAGTATCCTCTCAACAAGATCGTCGAGTGACTCGCCCGACAACGAAAAACAACATATCATTATGGGATCATTGAAAAAACGCCGTAAGGCCAAAATCAACAAGCACAAGCGCTCCAAGCGTTCGAAACAGAATCGCCACAAGAAGCGTCTCCGTTACAAGTCGTAATTGGCTGAGGTTCTGTGACTAGTGCATTCTGCCTAGTGAATCGAGAACCGCTTTGATTTTGGCGATCCAGACCTGATTAGAGGTCGGAGTTTCCACGGCGTCGTCGAATTTCCAGCGTATCTT
>CAXIBU010000181.1:0-6537 GCA_964021555.1 uncultured Verrucomicrobiales bacterium
CTAACGATAATCATATTATTGATTATCAGCGCATTAGAATAATCTATCGATGACATATTCCACGACGCATTTTCTTGCACATGTTCGTGGAATCTATTAACTGACTGCAATTATGAAACTACTTGTTCTCGCCCTAGCATTATTCAGCTTTGCCACAGCGTCTGCAAAGACTTTTTCTAGCGCCGATGGTTCCAAAAAAGTCAGCGCTGAGTTCGTAAGCTACAACGCAAAGAAAAAGTCGGTCACCCTAAAGCTTCAGAGCGGTCGTAACATGACTACGGCAGCGAGCAATTTTTCCGAAGAAGATCAAGCTTACTTCGTTGAAGCTCAGAAGACGGTTGATCTTGGCCGATCCATCAAAGTTACCGTCAAAAAGGGTGACGAGTCCCGTGCTGACCGTGTCGCTGGCATCTACACCTTCAAGACCGAGTCCATCCCAATGAGCTTTGAGATAAAGAACTCAAGCGACTCCAAATTCGAAGATCTCAAGCTCAGCTACACGGTCCTCGTCAACCGTGACCGTGAAGGTGGCGATGAGATCGACATCATCAAAGGCAGCGAGCGCATCCAGAGTATCGCCGGCCGTGACTCTACAACCGTTTCGGGCCCGGAACTTGCCCTCGACCTTGGTTGTAGCACTGATGAGAGCTGCCCGAAATGCCAGGCGCACGCCGCCTCATTCGGCCGTGATAGCCTCATTGGCACACGCGTGGAGGTCACTGACTCGTCAGGTCGCGTCCTCTACAGTAAGAGCAGTTCATCCCGCGTCGATAAAATGATCCGTGAAAAGATCGTCGACGGCCTGGACGACTGATTCATCCGATTGACCGGAGATCAAAGCCATCCATCTATCAAGCGGTCCTCCTTCTCAGGAGGGCCGTTTTTTTTCGGTTGCGTGCACCCCCTGCCAACGCGAATACTGGTAAGTAATATGAAGAACCGAACCACAGCCTCCCGAGAGGGCTACGACTTCAAGAATTCTCCCCCCGTCGATGCCGTGGGCATCACCGAGCGTGCCGCACGATTCACCACTCGCAGCATCAAGAATCTGACCAAGCGCGAAGGCCTCAGTCTGGTCCTCAGCATGATCGATCTAACGACGCTTGAGGGCGCTGATACCCCCAACAAGGTCAAGCAGCTCTGCTACAAGGCGACTCACCTGCACGATGCCATCCCGGGCCTCCCCAGCACCGCCGCAGTCTGCGTCTACCCACCCTTCGTCAAGACCGCGCGGGAAGCGCTCGGTAAAAATTCCAACGTCAAAATTGCTTCCGTAGCGACTTACTTTCCATCTGGACACACCTTGATCGACGATAAGCTGGAGGAAACTCGGCGCGCCGTCGGCGACGGAGCTGATGAGATTGACATGGTCATCTCCCGGGGCCGTTTTCTCTCAGGCGACTATGACTACGTTTTCGATGAGATCGCCGCGGTGAAGGAAGCTTGCGGCACCGCTCGCCTCAAAGTCATCCTCGAAACTGGCGAACTCGGCACGCTCGACAATGTGCGCCGCGCCAGTGACATCGCCATCTTGGCTGGTGCTGACTTTATCAAGACCTCAACTGGCAAGATCCCCTCAGCCGCCTCGATCCCAGTCACCCTCGTGATGCTACTCGCCATCCGCGATCACTTCCACCGCACTGGCGAAATGGTCGGAATGAAACCAGCGGGCGGGATTTCAAAGTCGAAACTCGCCCTCCATTACCTGGTGATGGTGAAGGAAATTCTAGGCGAAAAATGGCTGACTAACGAGTGGTTCCGCTTCGGGGCCAGCAGCCTGGCCAACGACGTCCTGATGCAAGTCGCCAAGCTTGAGAGCGGACGCTATCAGGCCCCACAGTATTTTTCCAAAGACTAACTTCTCCCAACCATGCCCAAGAAAAAATCTCCTGCGTCAGCACCCAAATCAATCAATTGGGACTACGCACCTGCCCCCGAATCCACCCCGGTTTCAATCGCCAAGCGCTACGACCACTTCATCAACGGCAAGTGGACCGCCCCTAGCGAGGGCAAATACTTCGCCACCACCAATCCCGCTACTGGCAAGAAATTGTCAGAGGTAGCCGATGGCAGCCAAAAGGACGTCGACGCCGCAGTCAAGGCGGCCCGCGCCGCTTACGATGGACCATGGGGCAAGATGAGCGGGCGCGAGCGGGGCAAGTATATCTACCGCATCGCCCGCCTGATCCAGGAACGCGCCCGCGAATTTGCCATCATCGAGAGCATGGACGGTGGCAAGCCTATCCGTGAGTCACGCGATATCGACATCCCCTTGGCTGCTAATCACTTTTTCTACTACGCCGGTTGGGCCGATAAACTCGAATACGCTTTCCCTAACCAACGCGTCAAATCACTCGGTGTCGCTGGTCAGGTCATCCCTTGGAATTTCCCCTTCCTGATGGCCGCATGGAAAATTGCACCCGCTCTTGCCACTGGAAATACGGTGGTCCTCAAGCCCGCCGAGACCACTCCCCTAACCGCCCTCAAGCTCGCCGAGCTTATTGCAGACTCCGGTCTTCCCGATGGCGTGGTAAACATCGTGACGGGCGCTGGAGAAACCGGTGCGGCCATCGTCAATCATCCGGATGTCGATAAAGTCGCCTTCACCGGCTCCACCAAAGTCGGCAAACTAATCCAGCGTTCCCTCGCCAGCACCGAGAAGAAGATCACCCTCGAGCTCGGTGGCAAGGCAGCCAACATTATCCTCGATGATGCACCAATCGACCAAGCGGTGGAGGGCATCGTCAATGGCATTTACTTCAACCAAGGTCACGTTTGCTGCGCAGGCTCACGGCTCTTCGTCCAAGAAAATGTCTACGATGAAGTCATGTGGAAATTGAAAGCCCGCATGGAAACACTCGTCGTTGGCGACCCGCTCGACAAGAATACCGACGTCGGCGCGATCAATTCCAAACAGCAGCTCAAGACCATCCAATCCTACATTCAACAAGGGCTCGATGATGGTGCGGAAATGTATCAGCCAAGCTGCGAGCTTCCCGAAAAGGGCAACTGGTGTGCACCGACCGTTTTCACCAATGTCGCTCAGTCCTCGGTCATCACGCGAGAGGAGATCTTTGGCCCAGTGCTTGCAGTGCAAACTTTCCGCACCGTTCCCGAGGTCATCGAGAAGGCGAACAACACCCCCTACGGCCTCTCAGCAGGCGTCTGGTCCGACAAAGGATCGCGCCTATTCCAGATCACCGGCGCACTAGATGCCGGTATCGTCTGGGGCAATACCTTTAACAAATTCGACCCCACATCGCCCTTCGGCGGCTTCAAGGAAAGCGGCTATGGCCGTGAAGGTGGCCTTCAGGGGCTTGGCGCCTACCTTGAAACGATCGTTTAATTTTCAGCCTGATCCAAACACATGAAACGCATCCCAGTTTTGAAAACCTACAAACTCTACATCGGCGGAAAATTCCCTCGCACCGAATCAGGTCGCTACTACCAGCCCGAGGGCCGCGGTGGCAAGGCACTCGGCAATCTCTGCCAGAGCTCCCGCAAGGACTTTCGCAATGCCATCGTTGCCGCTCGTTCCGCCAGCTCTTGGGGCAAGCGCGATCCCTTCAACCGCAGTCAAATCCTCTACCGCATCGCCGAAATGCTCGAGGGCCGTGCCGCTCAATTTGAGGCCGAACTGTCTCAGCAAGGCAGCAGCCCCAGCGCCGCGCGCAAGGAAGTCGAGACCGCTGTCGATCTGTGCATTTACTATGCGGGATGGTGCGACAAGTATCAGCAGACCTTCTCCTCGGTCAATCCAGTCGCCAGCGCTCACTTCAATTTCTCAGTCTACGAGCCCACCGGTGTCGTCGCCGCCTTCGCCCCTGAAAAGTCGTCGCTCGCCGGACTACTCGGCACCATTCTTCCCATCATCGCCGGTGGCAATGTATGCGTCGTCCTCGCCTCCGAGAGCAAGCCACTCTGCGCCATCACTCTCGCCGAGGTCCTAGCCACTTCCGATCTGCCTGGTGGAGTCGTTAACCTCCTCACCGGCAACCGCGCCGAGCTCGTCGAGCACTTTGCCTCACACATGGACGTCAATGCCATCGTCGCATCGGATTTGACCAGCGAACACCAAGCGATCATCCGCGAGCAGGCCGCCCACAACCTCAAACGCGTCATCTTCCGCCAAGAGGACCCCGCCAAGGCGGAGTCCCCCTATCCCATCCTAGCCACCCAAGAGCTGAAAACCACCTGGCACCCCATCGAGTCCAGCATCTCAGGCGGCAGCGCTTATTAGATTTCTGGGCTAAAATTAGGAAATTGCGAATTTCGGACCTGAGTCGTAAATCTTTGATTTCTTTTTCTGTATGACTAATCTATGAGTCTTGGTGTGAAACACTTTCTCATCGCCGCCAGCCTCTGTGCCCTCCCAATCCAAGCCGCCGAACCTGCTGCAGCGGAACCCTTAACGCCCGAAACTTTAGCGAAGTCCTGGAAATTCCAAGGCATCATTGTTAACGAGCCCGGTTGGGATCTTTGGGGCGCCTCCCCCGTCATCGACGACGAGGGCAAGTGCCACCTCTTCGTCGCTCGCTGGCCCGGGAAAATCCCGTTTAATACGGGCTGGCGAAACCAATGCGAGATTGCACGCTATACCGCGCCCGGTCCAGAAGGCCCTTTTACCTACCAAAACACGATTATCAAGCCGGACCCCGAGCGCGAGGGCTGGGCGAAGATCGGCTATCACAATCCGAATATCCAAAGGCTCAAGGACGGACGATACGTGCTCACCTACATTGCGCGTCCGTCCATGAAAGGCAATCCAGGTAACCAGCGCATCGACATGCTCATCGCGGATGGCCCGGAAGGGCCATGGAAACCTCTCAGCAAAGATCCCAACAAGCCGATGCTAGATGTCCCCACCGACCCCACCGTCTGGTGCGGAACAACCCCGAGAAATGGCGTCTGCAATCCTGCCCTCCTTGAGATGCCCAATGGCAAGTTCCACCTCTACTTTAAATCAAATGATGGAAAAAGATCCGTCATGGGCGTCGCCATCGCAGATCAAGTTGAAGGTCCTTATGTCTTTGAAAAGAAGCCCATCACCGCCAACGAGGCAACCATCGAGGATGGCTACGCATTTCTCTGGAATGGTGAAGTCATTTTCGTCACGACTGATAACCGCGGTATCATCGAGGAAGGAGGTGGATTACTTTGGCGCTCCAAGGATGGGATCACCTTCGAGCCGAAGCCACTTCAGAGCTTCCCGCGCTTTGAGACCGCTTACTTGAAAGGCGTCGATAGATCGAAATTTAAAGGGCACTACTCCAACAAGCTCAAATTCGAGCGCCCGCAGCTTCTCATCATCGATGGCAAGCCCAAATACATCTACCTCCCTTGCGGAGTCGCCATCGACGGTTCAGACGGGACCAATGTGCACCTGTTGAAAATCGAATCGTAGCCTGTTGGTCCGTTTCCTAGGAAGGCCACGCTACCTGCGCTCTTTCTGCGCCAAATAGAGGTTGGTCGGTTCAACTGGCTTGGTTTCCACCCAGGTCCCCTTGGCTTCCAGCTCATCGGAGTTCTTCAGCGGAACGCCGACCAGCTTGATTGACTTTGGCCCGAAACCCACTGGAAATACCACGGGCTTCTCAGACCTGAGATTCCAATACACATTCCATCCCCCGGCGTTTCGACCAAGCTTCGCTCCACCACCCGAGACCGTGAAGCGGCTGCCGACCCCGAGGTCCAGATTCGTGAACAAATTCGAGAACGGTGCTCTTTTGTGGTGATCGAGACTCAAGTTCACCCCTTTGCCATCCATGATCACGCTACCGGTCGAAGCCTTGGTCAGCGTGATGTCATGGATCATCGTGGTGGCGTATTCAAAGTCGCTCACCAAATGGTCCATCCCCCCCAAGATCATCCCGTGATGTCCCGTCAAGCCCTTCTGCCTTGGAGTGATCCCAGGAGCCTCGAATTTGAGACCTGTTAGTGTGTTATTCCGACCGCTGACCATGATGCCGCTATCAGCATTTCTAATCGTAACATTGCGCACCCAACAGTCAGCCACGTTCGACAAGGCAATCGCATTGAATCCCTGTTCCTTAAAGTGCCCCTCATAGGCGCGGTCAGGAAAAATGATCTTCAAATTCTCCACCCCGCTTTCAGTGAGCTTCCACTCTTGCTGTTGCAAAACCGCCCCCCACTCGGGCGACACCCGAATCCGCAGCGGCTCTTGCAGATGGACTTGAGCCCCCTTCACTTCCGCTACACGAACCGGAAAAGAAAAGTTCCAACCATCGACGAATTTCGAAGTATCACTCGGATCGTCATTGTAGAGATATTCGACGAATCCGTTGTCGACGCGATAGGTCTGGCGGATGATTAAAACATCCCCCTTGGATAACCCGGTCGGCTCGGACTCAAGATGCAGCACTCGCTCCCCACGCTCGGCAAGCCTTTGCAATGGCACCGTTTGTTGGGTCGCCACCTTCCCCTCGACACGAATTAGCCCCCCGCTCCATGAGTATTTCGACGTGGGAGTTCCGCCACTATTCTTGGTGGGTTGTGGATCGATATCGTTAAGACTTT
>CAXIBU010000182.1:0-6534 GCA_964021555.1 uncultured Verrucomicrobiales bacterium
GAAGATACCGTCTGGCTGAAGCCTGAAAATATTGGATCCATCTTGGCAGATCATCCGTGGGTGAAAGACCAGGATCTACCATCAATCATACGGGAGCGAATTAGCGACCTCCCTGAGCAGGATCGGCACGCGGAAATGTCATCTTATCTCGTCAAATTAGAAGACTCCCCAATTTATCCGGAGATGGTAAGTTTGTATATTCAGGAAGCGCCTTCAACGGATTTAGCTGAGTTGGGTGCTTGGGGGCTTGAACAGACAGACCGTATCGTAGGAATGGATCGGGCCCTTGTGACTAGATTTGAATCCGAAGATTCTCGGCACCTCACTGACAAATACATTTCAGAACTCATTAGCCTTGATCGTTCAGACCGTGCGAATGAAGCAATATATTCGGTCCTGGGTCGAAGTCAGATCGATCATTCTGCGTTTCTGGAAAAACACAAAGATTGGCTTTTGAAAAGTGGCGGCTGGGAAGATGCGATTGGAAGAGCTTTTCTTTGGATCCACGCAAAGGATCCTCAAATTGCGCGCGCGTATGTTTCTTCACTTCCTGATTCCCCCGCGAAAGCAGATTTAAATCGTAGGTTGGAGGCACTACAGAAAGAAGATTAGGAAAAGTGCCCACTTATGAATCTTGGGCTGAAGACCTGAAGCGTGGCTACCGATCTCGTATGGGCTGGGAAGCTCACTTAAATTGCCAGCGACTGAAACAAGCTGATCAGGTCCTATTGTTGCCTTCCGAAACTGCCAGCCACGATGATCAGCGCAGCTTGGAGGGTAAGTATTCCTTGTTGAGAGTGGGTGTGTAGTGGGCTGTCGCGTATGGATTCGCGGCTCCTGTCATTTTCCTGAGCTTGTTGACGAATCAAGCAAGATTCAGAAATGCTGTGCTACCTTGCATTCCCTAATTTAGGTTACAATTCGCAAGAAATGGGCCTAGGGTATCGTTTAGTTGCTTGTCATGAAGCGTGTGTCATTAACTGGATTTTTGTTTTCCTGCCTCACCTTGTCGTTGGGGCTTGGAGCTGAGCCTGTTACCCTGCCTGCTGATCTCGCCTACTATGAAGAGAAAGTCGCGCCGATTTTATCGAAGCACTGTTTCAGCTGTCACTCTGCGAGCGAAGGGAATGGCAAGGGGCACCTGTTCTTGGACTCTGCGGAGGCGCTATTGAGGGGAGGTAAGAGCGGTCCGGCGGTGATCCCTGGAAATGCGGCGAGTAGCTTGGTGGCGAAGGCGGTGCGGCAGGAGACGCCGGATTTGGCCATGCCGCCGAAATACCGAATGGCCGCCGAGGAGATCGAGATCATCGAGAAGTGGATCAGTGATCACAATGCAGCTGCGCCAGCGATGGTCGAAGGAACCCAATTGCCTGAGCTGGAGGTCTTCGATCTGAAGGGGAGGCGTGATTCTCATTGGTGCTGGCAGCCGGTAAAGGTGGCAAAGGCACCAGCAGCCTCGGACCCACGTTTCGATGGTAGTGAAATTGACCGGTGGATTTTCGCGTCATTGAAAGAGCGTGGATTCCAGCCCGCCGAGCGAGCTGGTAAGCGGGAGCTGATCCGCAGGTTGAGTTTCGATCTGACCGGACTGCCCCCGACGCCTGGGGAAGTGGCCGAATTTGTCGCGGACGAATCCGCCGAGGCCTACGGGAAATTGGTCGACCGCTTGTTAGCCAGCCCACGGTTCGGGGAGCGCTGGGCGAGACATTGGATGGACCTGATGCGCTACTCTGAAACCTACGGGCATGAATTTGACTACGAGATCCATGGCAGCTGGCGCTACCGCGATTACCTGATCCGCAGTTTCAATCAGAACATTTCCTACCCGCAGTTGGTTCGTGAGCACTTGATTGGCGATCTCTTGGAGAAGCCAAGGATCGACCCTGAGACAGGCTTGAATGAGAGCGTGATTGGAACGGCTGCCCTGTGGTTTGCCGATCAGAGCCATAGCCCCGTGGATGCCAAGGCGGCTGAGCTGGCGTTGATCGATAATCAGATTGATACCATCACCAAGAGCTTCCAAGGGCTGACCGTCTCATGTGCGCGCTGTCATGATCATAAATTCGATGCCATTTCGCAGGCCGACTACTACGCCCTCTACGGCATCATGCAGAGCACTCACCAGACCTATCAACCACTGCTTGATCCATCGAAGCTTGCGCAAGCGACGGGGGCGGTCCGAGAAGCGGCAGAGGCCCTGCAAGCCGACATCGCCAAGCTCCCATCCGAGCACCAAACGCTTCTAGAGGCCGCTGCGAGCGGTGAGGCGACAAAAGGCACGCAAGTGCTGTGGGATGACCCGAATTTCTTGAGCGTTCCTGCTCAAGCGCCGTGGCAAGGGTGGGCGGTCAATGGCGCGCCGATCGACGACCTGCTGGTTAAGGCAAATGAGTATGTCGCGGTCGAAAAAGGCGATAAGCTGGAGCTAGTCCAGCCGACTCGCCCGAATTTGGACACCCGTCGTCCGGGCCATGGGGCGCAGTTGATCGTTAGTTCTCCGAGTTTCCCCGTGAAGGCGCGCTACGTTCACGTATTGGTCAGCGGAGAGGGGGCGAAAGCGCAACTGGTTCTGAATAACTTCAAACTCATCCGTGCCCCGATCTACGGTGGCTTAGAGAAGCCCATTAATTCGGATAAGCCGCATTGGGTGAGCTTCGACCTAAAAGGCAGCTGGGCCCGTGGTGATCAATACTCGGATGGTGCCAATCGAGCCTACGTGCAGCTTTTCGATATCGGAGTGCAGACCGCTGCTGGCGTTGGTCAGGTCGCAGGTCCAAGAAGCCATTTTCAATGCTACGGGCTATTGCTTTCAGACGACAAGGCTCCACCAGCCCCATCCCTGACCAGCGGGCGTGGCGAAGCGCTAAGCAAGCTGGTTCAGGAGGGCAAAGTCGAGCTGCCAGCGCTGGACCAGCTGCTGTCTCTCCAGCGACAAGGAATGGCTCAGACCGAGTGGCTGACGGCGGCGCAAGAAGGCACGGGATGGGACAGCCCTCTTTTTGTTCGTGGTGATCATACGGCCCCGGGGGATGCGGTTCCGCGCCGGTTCCTCGAAGCAATCTCCGGCTCGGAGCCCGCCAAGCTCGCGGTGGGTGAATCCGGTCGTCGATTCCTGTGCGAGCAGATCCTGGCGCAGGACAATCCGCTGACCAATCGGATCATCGTCAATCGCCTTTGGTATCACCTCTTTGGCGCGGGCATTGTGCGGACGGTTGATAACTTCGGCCTCTTGGGCGAGCTGCCATCTCATCCACAGCTACTCGATGCCATGGCAATCGAATTTGCCCAGTCCGGATCGTCCATAAAGCATATGATCCGCACTATCGTGATGACTGAGACTTACCGCCAGAGTGCCACCTCAGACGATCCCAAGGCACAGAAAGAGGACCCTCTCAACCGCATGGTCTACCGCCAGAACGTCCGCCGCTTGAGCGCCGAGGCCATCCGTGATTCTCTGCTAAGTGTATCGGGTTCGCTCGATGAGAGTCGTTACGGCGAGCCGGTGGCGGTTCATTTGACACCTTTCATGCAAGGGCGGGGGCGACCCAAAAAATCGGGTCCACTGGATGGCGCGAATCGCAGGAGTATCTACCAAGGGGTGCGTCGCAACTTCTTGTCATCCTTCATGCTAAGCTTCGACTGTCCGGCTCCGAATACTCCCATGGGTCGGCGAAATTCGACCAATGTTCCGACGCAAGCGCTGATCCTGATGAATGATCCCCTGGTTCACCAGTTAGCCTCGCGTTTTCGTCAGCGAATTTTCAAGGAAGCAGGCCCGACTTTGGATGAGCGCTTGGAGTATGCGTTTTTGCAGGCGCTGAGCCGATCACCTAGTGAGGAAGAAAAGGCGGCCTTCTCCGAATTTATCAATCAGCACCCCGACGGCGAGCTTGAGGCGTGGTCGGATGCGGCGCATGCCATTTTCAATCTTAAAGAGTTCATTTTCATCGAGTAAACCTATGTCCCATCATTGCGGAAATTTCAGAAAGGCGATGAGTCGCCGCGAGATGCTGGCCAAATGCGCCAATGGCTTCGGTGGTCTGGCGCTGACGGGACTGCTCTCAGGTAAAGCGTTCGGCGAGGTGGTCAGCCAGGTGGCGCCTAGTTCCCTGGGCCTGCAGAACTCCGACGGCCGCCGCGACATGGCCCCGACGGTCGGCCAAGTTCGTGCCAGGGCAAAGTCGGTGATCTTCCTCTACATGGACGGCGGACCTTCGCAGGTTGATACCTTTGATTACAAGCCCCTGCTGAAGAAATACGCCGGTCAGGATCCTGCAAAGGTGATGGGGAAGATCGATGCCACCCAATTTGCCAACAACGGCAAGATATTGGCTTCGCCGTGGGAGTTCAAGCAGCGCGGTCAGAGCGGGCTGTGGATTTCCGATCTGTTCCCGCATGTTGGCGCGATGGCCGATGAGCTATGTGTGGTCAATTCGATGGTCGCAAAATTCCCCGAGCACACTCAGGCGAATTACTTCCTGCACTCGGGACATGCCTTGCAAGGCCGCCCCTCGATGGGAGCCTGGGCGGCATACGGTCTGGGCAGCGAAAATGAGGACCTCCCTGGATTTGTTGTTCTGAATGGGGGGCTGATCCCGCCGGGCGGGGTTGACTGTTTTGGGTCTGGCTTCTTGCCGGCAACCTATCAGGGCAATCTGTTTACGGCGGCGGCGCCACACGTGCCGAACATCACACCCCGTGAAAAGTCGGGCGACCGCCAGCGCAGCAAGCTCGATCTGGTCTCTGCTCTCGACAAGGCCTATGGCGAGCGCCTCGGGGGTGGAGTCGATTCCATTGAATCGGCCATTTCGAATTATGAGATGGCCTTTCGAATGCAAAGTGCCGTGCCTGGCCTGCTAGACCTCGCGGGCGAGACCAAAGAAACTCAGAGCCTCTACGGTCTAGATTCCCAATACCTCCCGACCCAGACCTTCGGTCGCCAGTGCCTGATTGCACGTCGGTTGGTGGAGAGGGGTGTTCGATTTATTGAACTGACCTGCCCGGCAACCAGCGGCAACGACCGATGGGATCAGCACGGGAACTTGGTTAAGGGGCACAATGAAAATGCGCGCGCGGTCGATCAACCGATTGCTGGTTTGTTGAAGGACCTCAAACGCCGCGGCTTACTGGATGAGACCTTAGTTGTGTGGGGTGGCGAATTTGGACGAACCCCATTCGCTCAAGGGGCGAACGGACGCGATCATAACCCATCGGGCTTCTCAATGTGGATGGCTGGTGGTGGGGTCAAGGGTGGCATGAGCTATGGCTCGACTGATGACTTCGGCTATCGGGTGCGTGATCATAAAGTCGAAGTTCACGACCTGCATGCAACGATGCTTCACCTAATGGGGATCGATCATGAAAAGTTGACCTATCGATTCTCCGGCCGAGACATCCGCCTGACCGATATCCACGGGCATGTGCTTCATGATATCATTCACTAAGTGGTATGATGAACATGACTGCCCTTTTCTGCCTCGCGGATAGCTCCGAGATATGGACTTTTCTTGGCAAGTTCCATCCCTTGGTTTTGCACTTGCCGATCGGTGCGCTGGCGATGGTCCTGCTAGCGGAGATCTGGTCCTTGCGCTCGAAGGAAGCCCTGCCTGATCGCCTGCGCTCGTGGTTGGGGGGCTTCTTGGCAATCTCAGCCGTGGCTGCGGCTTTACTCGGGCTGATGTTAGGTTCTAGTGGTGAATTTTCCGGCCGGAGTTACGAGTGGCACAAATGGTCGGGGATCGGGTTTGCGGTGGCTTGCGCGGTGATATGGTTCTTTCGAAGAATGCCTAAGTTATATCTTTCCGGTCTATTGACTTTGGGTGCCCTGATGTCATTGGTTGGACACTTGGGCGGAAGTCTGACCCATGGCGAGGGCTACCTAACGAAGAATCTCCCAGAATGGATGCCTGCTGCCGACTTTCTGAAACGCCTGGATCGAATGGATTTCGGTGGGGCTGCAGAAGCTAGCTCGGTTAGTGTCGATGGCAGCGCAGCATCTGAAGTCATGAGCATCCTGGAGCAGCGCTGCTACGAGTGTCACGGAGCGAGCAAGCAGAATGGCGGCCTGAGAATGGATCGTTACGAAGATCTAATGCGAGGAGGGGATTCGGGACCTGCCCTTGTGGTTAATAATGCGCCCGAGAGCCTGCTCTACCAGCGGGTCGTGCTGCCACACGCTCACGATGAATTCATGCCGCCCAAGGGCGATCCTCTGAGCAACGAGCAAGTCGCCAAGCTCCGTGATTGGATCAATTCCGGCGCGGTCGCAGCGGCCTCGGATACTGAAGGGCCAGCGTCGCTGGCCCCTGCGAAACCCGAAACGCTTGGAGGTTTCACCCCGCAAGAGCTGGAAGAATTGGCAAACGCGACTAATGCGCTGGTCCTTCCGATGGCTAGTTTGCCGAGCGAGCCAGGTTATGGCCATCTACGGATCGATTTTTCACGACACCCCGAACGGTATTCCCCCGAGGCCCTGACACATCTGGCGCCCTACGCCGACCGAATTCTCGAACTCAGCTTCGCCCGCACCGAGAT
>CAXIBU010000183.1:0-6528 GCA_964021555.1 uncultured Verrucomicrobiales bacterium
TCATTGAGAAACCCATCGATCCACCAATGATCATGGGCGACATCTGCCTTCCCGCGCCCCCAATCGACCCCAGCAAGCAAGCTTAAGCTTTGCAATTGGTGAGGGCATTAAGCAAATTCGTCATTGAATGAGCCAAAGCCCTCACCGCACGCCCATCGCCGTCGATCCGAGCTTCACCGTGATCGACGAGACCGAGCACTGGATCGTAGTCGATAAGGCGGCCCCGCTCATCGTGCACGAGACAGGTAATCCCTTCGAGGTCACCCTCATGGATGGCCTCGAACAATTGCTCTCCTACGAAATCGCCAATGGCCAGCGCCCCGCCCTGATCCATCGGCTTGATCGCGAAACGTCGGGCGTCATTCTGGTCAGCAAGACCCTCGAATGGACGCGTCAATTCAACCGCGCCATGGGAGATCGACTTTTCAGTAAAACCTACCACGCCATCGTGCACGGCTGGCCCGATTGGCCAGATTCGCCCGAACATCACATATCCTGCGACCAACCGCTCATTCGCGCTGGCGAGGTAGAGGAAAGTCTCGTCTACGTTCGCCAATGCGTGCACCCAGACGGGCTCCCGAGCCGCACCGACTTTCGCTGCCTGGAGCGCTTCACTCATGACGGCGAACCATTAGCCCTCATCGAGGCTCGCCCCCTCACCGGCCGCACCCACCAAATTCGCGCCCACCTCGGGCATCTGGGCCACCCCATCGTCGGCGACAAGATCTACCGCGATCAAGGCCGCACCTACTGCGAATTTCTAAAGCTCAGGCAAGACTCGCCCCTCTGCGCCGCCCTGCTCCTCCCCCGCCACGCGCTCCACGCCAGCCAGCTCAGCCTCGACATCCCCGGCTGCAAAAGAACCTGGGAAGCTCCCATTCCACGGGATTTTAATGTGATCTTGCCCGCCCAAATTCAACCCTGGCACTAGAACACCATGATAAAGTATCTAGTAGTTAACTCGATCGCCTTCGCTATATGCATCCGCTTTCTGTTTATTGTCCCAGAGAACCTCTCGTTTATTAAGAGGCGCATCATGGGACTCGAACATTTTGATAAGAAGGGAATTATGATTGGGCTTGGCTTTGCCCAATCTCACATCGAAGTGCTAGCTACCATTTTGCTGGTCTGCTTTATCCTCCAATCCGTGCTCTTCTCCCTTTTCTTGAGGAAACTCAAACGTGAACAAAAGTCGCCTTCCTCTTAACAGATCGATAAGCCTCTCACACCAAAAAAGGCCCGAGCGGAATCATCTCCACTCGGGCCTTTTGAATTTTTAGCCTAGCAACTGGGGCCGCGCGTCATTCGCCGGCGGCTGCCTTTTTGAGGCCTTCTTCGCTGGGTCTGATGGCGAAGGGTAGGCAGCGGGCGGGGACCAAGTAGGTCTTGGCGAGCTCGGTCAGCTCTTCTTTGGTGATCGAGCTGTAGTCGGATTTCATGTTCCGCGCGGCTTCGAATTTCCAATCGTTAAGGGTCGAGCCGCCGAGGACCGATCCCAACCAGTAGGCGTTGTTGCGCTGGGTTTTATCAAGATCGCTGGCCATCGGCTTGAGAGCACGGTCCAGTTCGTCCTGATTGACTCCCTCTTTGGCTAGCTTGGCACCGATCTCACGTAGCAAGATTGCGACGCTTTCGGAAGTCTCACGATTGCCGGGGCTGAGCGCCATCAGGTAGTTCATACCATCGACCCCTTGGGTCATGCTGACATTTGCCATCGGGCTATAGGCTTCGCCAAGTTCCTCGCGGATGGTCTCGCGCAGGCGGTCGCCGAGCACTTCGCCAAGGACATTGAGACGACGGGCCCGCTGGTAGTCCTCGTCATCACCCAAGTTCCAAACGGCCATGGAGAATCCACGGTCGACTTTGGAATCGAATTCAAGCTTCTTGAGCTCTCCACCGACTGGCATTTTGAGTGACTTGTCGACCTTGCTCTGAGCGCTGAAGTCTCCCCGCTTGTCGAGGGCTCCGAAGGTCTTGGCGATGGCATCGATCAGCGCCTTTTCCTCAAAGTCGCCGACGACATTGAGCTCGATGGGCGCATTTTTCAGAGGATCGGAAAGCCATGCTTTGGTGTCTTCGGGCGTCATTGCCAGCAGCGCCTCCATTTCGGGGAAGACGAAGCGTGGATCACCACCGGCCAGGACAGGGATGACCTCGGTGCTCATGATACCATTGGGCGTGTGCTTGAGCTGTTGGAAGACCGCAGGCAACTGACGATCCAGCCCACGCTCGGCCTCTTCGCGGTAGCCGGGGTGCAAGAGCTGGGCGACCATCAACTTCATTTGTAATTCGAGGTCCTCTGGCTGGGTGCGGCCGGAGAGCGTGAAGTGATCTTGCTCGATCCCGAGCCCGACCCCCACTTGCTTACCAGCGAAGATTCGCTGTAGGTCCTCGGCAGAATGCGCCTCGAGTCCGCCACCGTTAAAGATCGGGCCGGAGTAGACGTCCAGGCCGGGCTTGTCCTTTGGCATGGACATCTTGCCATGACCGAAACGAGCCTGAATGGAGATGGAGTTCTTACTGAAATCCGTCTGCTTGAGATTCACGACGAGTCCGTTTTCAAAGTGCAGGCGCTTGATCCCAAGATCATCGAAAGTCTCAGTCTTCACGACTTTTCCCGTATCGCCGAAGCTCTCATAGGCGAAACTCGCCAGCTCCTTGGCCTCCTTTGGCGCTACTTCAACCGCTTGGCTGGTCTTGAGCACCTCAAGCACCGTGGCCGGCTCCACTTCAAGCGCGGGTTGACCGCTGAGCATGATGTCGAGCTCTTCGAAATTCCACACCTTCTTCAGAGCCGCCTGGCACTGAGCAATGTCGAGTTTCTCCAGAGAGAGCTTCAAAATTCGCAAATCCTCTTCCGGACGGGTGAAAACCTCTCCGTCGAGTGACCCAACCAGAGCCATGGCCAGGCCAGCTGACTGGCGGGTCTCCACCGATTTCACCGCATTTTCAGCGGAGCTCAGGAGGTCGGCCTTAATCTCTTCCAGCTCGGATTCCAAGAACCCGTGCTCGATCGCCCGGCGCAGTTCCTGCTCGCCGACCTGCAAACAAGCTTCCCAATCTTCAGCCGTATTCGCGGTGACACTGAGACTCGCGAGCGCGCCTGCCTTGAAGAATTCACTATAACCAGCCGAAGCACTGGTGAACTTGGCGGACTCTTTCTTGGCGAGGCGTGAGAAACGACGATTGAGCATCGCATTTGCCAACTGCAAGGGCAGGTCCTCGGTGCGGGTGGCAACCGTATCAGGCCGCTCCACGTAGGGCTGGTGAGAGATAAATTCGATGTCGTTGGTCGATGCCTCCTCGTCGGTCACAATGAAGACCTCATTGCCGTTCTCGACAATCTTGCCCAGATCTGGGTCCGCACCGAGCTTTTCTGCGGGCTTGATGCTGCCGAAAGTCTTCTTAATCCGCGCCTCGATTGCCTTGGGATCGATATCTCCAACCACGATGAAAGTGGTGCGATCGGGAACGTAGTAGTCCTGGTAGAATTCGACAAAGCGCTGACGATCCGCGCCGGTGATGACCTCACGCGTGCCAATCGGGAAACGATCTGGAACTAGCGAGCCTTTGAATAGTTTCTGGAAGGCCTTTTCCTGCATCCGGCTCTCCACGGAATCACGCGATTCCAGCTCTTTGATGATCACGCCGCGTTCCTTATCCACCTCGTCCTTGAGCAGTAATGCTCCATCGGCAAAGTCGCGCATGATGGTGAAACTGAGGTCCAACATGTCCTCTTCCACGGTCGGCAGGTCGAGCATGTAGACTGTCTCATCAAAAGAGGTGTAAGCATTGGCATGGCCACCGAAGCCAAGCCCCATGCGCTGCATTTTTGGGATCAATTCACCGGGCTTGAAATTCTTGGAGCCGTTGAAAACCATGTGCTCCAAGAAGTGGGCAACGCCTCGCTGGTTCTCCGCCTCCATCAGCGAGCCAGCCGCAAAGTGCATTCGCAAGCTGACTTTGCCAGGGGGCTCGGCATTTTTCAGGATCATGTAGCGCATCCCATTCTCCATCTCACCGGTGACCAAATTCGGATCGACCTTGATGTCGGAGTTTTCGTGCGCCCAATCGGGCCCAGCATAAAGAGTGTTGAGCGGAGCTCCGAGGGCAAGCGCGCCAAAAAGCAGTGCGGGAAGGTGTTTTGTCATCATATTCTCACTCCATAGCGCCATGAGAGCAGGGATTCCTCAAGGAAAGCTTCGGATTTGAAGACTTTTTTCATCATTCTCCCCCTTCCTGCTTAGTTCTCCGTTCCCACCAAGGACCATCTTTGCTAAACCCCGTCTATGCCTCGCCGCCGTCGAACGAAGAGCCGAAAGTCCATCTCGTGGAAGGGAATCCTCCTGATCGCGATTCTGGGAGTTCTTGCGCTGCCCGTGGCTGGTGGTTTCTGGCTGAAATTCTGGCTCGACGAAGAGAAGCTCGTCGAACTCATCGAAGAGAACCTCAATGCCCGAGCTCAGGTGGACTCCGTCGAACTGAGCATTTTCCAGTTCCCCGCCGAAGTGCATCTCAAGGGGCTCACTCTTTACCCTCGCGATGGAGCTAAGCAAGGCCATCAGCCGAGCATCGCCACCGAGAACTGCACACTCGCGGTCGAGGTCATGCCACTCTTCAGCCGGCGGCTTGATTTGCTCAGCATCGATATCGACGGGGGCGCGATCAATTTCGTGCTCGCCGAAGATGGCAGCGACAACCTTCTGCCCCTTTTCAATTCGCCAGACGAAGCGGACTCCGCTGAGACCACCGATGACTCCGCTGGCTCACAAGGAACGGAGCTCACCGAAACGAGTGAGACCGAGGTCAACGTGGATGAGCTGGGTTGGGGCGTCGGAATTCGCGAGATCACCCTAAAGAACATTCAGCTCCACACCCGCATCCTTTCCGCTGACTTGCGTGTGGAGTGCCCGAATTTGCAGCTTCAAGCCAAGGACATCGAGCTCGACCCACGACAACTTTCGACCAGCAACCGCGCAAGTCTCTCTTTCCAGGGCAATTTCAGCGTCAATAGCAACACCACTCCAGTCATTCACTATGGCGAAGCTCATCTCGACGCCACCTCGGTCACGCGAATTTTCGACCCTGCGAATGGCGACCTCGATCCGGATGTGGAACTAAGCGTGATGCTCGGTGAGGACAGCTACCTCTCCACCCGAATCCCTACAATTGAAGGTTGGTGGGAGAAACTTAGAATCGTCAACCAGATCGGCGTCAAGATCGGTCAGCTCCCCGAAAAGGCGACTTTCGATCAACACCCCATCTCCCTCCACTACCACCGCGATGTCGTCACCTTACGCAAACAGGTCAACCTCGATCTCGCCGATTGGCAGCTCGCCCTGATGCCGCCCTCGGTTTGCAATATCGCCTCCACCGACCACCAGATCCAGGCCGAGCTCAGAACCAGCCAAATCCACGGCACTATGGTTTCCGACCTGGTCGAGAAGTTTATCGACAGCAGCCCCAAGCTGATCCGCGACATCCTTCGCCAAGAGCTCCTCGACAACTGGTTCCGTGACGGCCGCCTCATCGTCAAAGTCAATTCCGAAGGCACTTTCGATGATCCAGACCTCGGCGTCGAATCCCAACTCCCCGACGCCGATTCCCTGCTCGACAAGGCAAAAGACAAAGCCGGCGACCTACTCAAAAGCCTCTTCGATTAACGCATCAGTTCCTCATGCTCATTTTCAAGCTCAGCTGCCCCGACCGCCCCGGCCTCGTCGCCAAGATTGCTCAATTCGTCGCCTCACATCAGGGCAACCTCAAGGAGCTCAACCAATTCACGGATACCCTCAAGCATCGCTTCTTCGCCCGACTGGAGGTCGAGATCGATGCCCTAGACCTGCCCATCGAGTCCTTCATTCAGGGCTTCGGCTTGCTCGCCGACTCCATCGACGCTCAATGGCACTGCCGCCAGGCGCCATTCAAAATTCGCACCGCCATCCTCGTCACGAGGACCACCCATTGCCTCAACGAGATCCTCTGGCGCGCCGCCGAAAACGAGCTTCCACTTGAGATCACCTCCATCATTGGCAATCGCAAAGACTGCCGCGAAATTGCCGATAAAGAGGGCATTCCCTTCCACCACATCGAAATGCGCGGCGACCAGCGAGAGGCCGGATTTGAGCGCATCGCCGAAATCCTCAAGGAAGAAAAAGTCGAATTTGGCATCCTCGCCCGCTTCATGCAAATTCTCCCCGATTGGTTCTGCGCCGAATTTGCCGAACAGATCATCAACATCCACCATTCCTTCCTGCCCGCCTTCATCGGGGCAAACCCCTACCGGCAAGCCTACGAGCGCGGGGTCAAGCTCATCGGCGCCACCTGCCACTACGTCACCCCCGATCTCGACGCCGGTCCCATCATTGACCAGCAAGTCCGCCGCGTCCTCCACTCCCACGGCCCCAAGGATCTCATCCGCCTCGGCCGCGACTGCGAGCGCGCCGCCCTAGCCCGCGGCATCCGCTACCACACCTACGAGCGCACCCTAATCGACGGCAACCGCGCCATTGTGTTTGAGGATTGAGA
>CAXIBU010000184.1:0-6373 GCA_964021555.1 uncultured Verrucomicrobiales bacterium
GCGATATCCACTGCCCTTCCGGCGGCGACCTCTTGTCCAACACGACGTGAATCGACTCCTTCCTCACGCTCAACATTTCAAGCCTCTGGCGAAGTGTCGATTTTGTAAGATCTTTTTCTATCAAAGGTTTTCGGATATCTATCGAATCCCAATGCAAAAACGACACCACAATGTCAGGCTCATCCTGCACTGATTGCCAATCCGCCGATTTCCGAACTTCGTGCAAACAGCTAGCCAAGCAGAGCAAGCTCAACAAGAGGATAAAGTTTCTCATAGTTGATGGTGTAAACACGAGGAGTCTAATGATTTTTGGATTCGCTATGAGAGTGCTCCGCCTTGTCCTCGACCAAGCGACCAAATCGCTCGTCCAATTTTTTATCGGCCAAGATGACAATCACCTGCCCCAGGCCAAATGCAATCCAAGCCCACGTAAAATCGAGGAACACAATTAATACAAGCATCGGTATCGTCTGAATAGACCAAGACGCATATTGAACCCATCGTGGCTCAGTAACGATGCGGCTTGCGCGTTTGCACCCAGGGCACCGGTAATGGCTAGACGCTGAGAGCCAGTATCGTTTCCACGTTATCAGAATCTTTTCGTCGCAATAAGGGCAGCTAAGGTAGTGGTCCATTT
This sequence comes from uncultured Verrucomicrobiales bacterium, assembly GCA_964021555.1. Lineage (GTDB taxonomy): Bacteria > Verrucomicrobiota > Verrucomicrobiia > Verrucomicrobiales > Akkermansiaceae > CAXIBU01. The sequence continues at coordinate 638 of CAXIBU010000184.1, forward strand.
CTTCAAAACTTGTTGTAGCGCCAAGAGCCCACTACGCGAACTAGAAAAAACCGTAAACTAGAACTTCAACTGCTCAAATTTAAGCTCAGGGCTTCGTTTCGAGCTACTTAATATTGCGCCAGAAAAGATGATCTATCATTGCCTCAGCTCCCTTTACTTCCGCATACCTCTCGACTGGGATAATGGAAATGAAACCTGAGTCCGTAGTGGCACAATAAACTGAAAAGGATTTACCACCACGATCGCTCACCTTGTATCGCGGGAGCGGATTATCATCGAGAAACTTCATGGCATCAGACCATTCTATCTTCGTTTTCGCACCATAATTGACAATTACCGCATGCTCAGTTCTCTGGTTGGCGAGCTTCACATAAGCGGCCCTTGGCAGCAATTTTTCGAATCGTAATTCGATTCGATATTTTTCAAGAATTGGCTGGGTTTCTATAGAGGGGCTCACACGTCGCACGACCCTCACGTCGAACTTCGATTCAACTAGAATCGAGGCGGGCTTAACAGTCACCGACCACCTCTTGGAATCGAGCAACTTCTTTATCTCAATGCCGTGATAAGCGACGCTCTGCGCGAGATCATCATTTATTGCCCCAAAGGCTGTGAAAAGCTGAACCCCAAACAGGATGATCATGGAAAGAATTTGGATAGGTTTCATGTTATACCCTTAGGAAACTTCGTCGCGACCAGTCCAGACGGACTGAACAACTCCGATGAGCGCGAGACAGATGAGGAGAAAGGTGCCGCCGTAGCTGATGAGAGGAAGTGGAATTCCGGTGATCGGGGTGAGGCCGATGCACATGCCGACATTTTCGAAAAAGTGGGCAAAGAGGAGCGCGAGGACGCCGGCACAGATCATTCGACCGAGAAAGTCTCGACTCATGATAGCGATGTGGAGAATGCCCAATAGCATGGCGGTGAAACCGAGCACCAACAGCATGGTGCCGCGGTAGCCCTGTTCTTCGGCGATGACAGCGAAGATGTAATCGTTGTGAGCGGTCTTCCACGGGATGAATCGCTTGGCGTGTAGCGATCCTTCTTCCGCATGCCACCCCGCTCCATTCATGCCTGACTTCCCAACGGCGAGGGTGACGTAGTAAGGAGCGTGACCACTACCGTGAATGTCGATGTCGCGACCTAGAATGAGATCGACATACAATTCGATTCGTTCAGCCCCCCTTTCGGAAACCTTTGGCAGGACGAAAAAATACAGCCAGGGTGCCATCAGTGCGCCGACCAATAAGCTTAGACTGAGGTAGCGCAGCGGGATGCCTGCAACCAGCATGGTGACCAGCGCAACGGGCAACCAGACGAGAGCAGACCCCATGTCGCCCTGGAAGATCACGAGCGCCAGAGGAATGGCACAGATCGCGGCGATCGCGGCCATTTGCGTGAGGGCGTGCGACTTCCAGCCATCCAAACTGCGCAACTTCTCGATCATCACCGGAATGACCAAGATCCCTGCCGCAATGGCGAGCTGCGAAGGCTGGAAGCGGAGTGGTCCTAGCGAAAAGGCGCTCTTGCTCCCGCCGACAGATTCCCCGACGAAGCTGACAAGAACCAGCAGAATGATCGAGACACCGTAGATTGGCCAGGCGAAGCGCCTGATCCAATGGTAATTGAGCAGAGCCATGCCGCCCATGGCAGCGAGACCCAGCACGCCAAAAATGAGCTGCTTGCCCGCAAAGAGCGCGCCACCTCCGGGGAGATGACGCGCTGCAGATTCAATGGCTAAGACACCAAAGCCGAAAAGTCCCAAGGTCAGTCCGAGGAGTAACCAATGGAGACCGGTGAATCGGCGCAGGAACTGTAGCATGTGATTGAGGGCCGACTGGTTCAGTCGTTCTTCAAGTCATCCGCGGCTTCGACGATTTGGTAGAAGCTCTGTGGTTCCAGGCTGGCACCACCGACGAGGGCACCATCGATATCGGGCTGGGACAGTAGCTCTGCGGCATTGCCCGGCTTGACTGAGCCACCGTATTGAATGCGGACTTTATCAGCTACCTCGGCACCGTAGAGATCGGAAATGACCGAGCGGACAAAGGCGTGGGCGTCCTGAGCTTGCTGGGAACTTGCGGTGACACCGGTGCCAATGGCCCATACTGGCTCATAAGCGACGGTGACGGCTGCCATGTCCTTATCGCTGATGCCTTTGAGTCCCTCAGTGATTTGGGTGCGCAGGACCGTCTCCAATTGACCGCCTTCGCGCTCTTCAAGCGTTTCACCGATGCAGAAGATGGGCTTCAAATTCGCGCTAATAGCCTTGAGCATCTTGGCATTTACGACGGCATCCGTCTCGCCATAGAGACTGCGGCGCTCGGAGTGACCGAGGATGACATAGCGGACGTAGAGCTCCTTCAGCATCATCATGCTGGTCTCACCAGTGAAGGCTCCATTATCCTCCTGCGAGGCATTCTGAGCGGCCAAGGCCACGTGATCGTGATCGCCAAGACGCTCGGCAAGGCCTGCCAAGCAGAGCAAATTCGGAGCGATAACGATATCGACATTTACCTTACCGGTGAGCTGGCGAAGGAAAGTTTCGAGGAAATTCTCAGCCGACTTCGGCCCGAGGTTCATCTTCCAGTTGGCGGCGATTATGGGTTTGCGCATAGTAATGTTCGTTGAGGGATCTTCAGGCATCGGTAAGAGCAGCAACACCAGGAAGGGTCTTGCCTTCTAAGAGCTCCAAGGAAGCACCTCCGCCGGTTGAAAGGAAGGAAAGATCGGCTTCGACACCGAATTTCTTCGCCGCGGTGACGGAGTCGCCACCACCGACAATGCTGACGGCATCGGAATCGGCCACGGCCTGGGCAATCGCTTTGGTTCCTTCAGCAAAGCTCCCAATCTCAAATACACCCATGGGCCCGTTCCAAAGAATGGTCTTGGCATTGGCGATGCGTTCTTTGAACTCAGCGGTCGCGACGGGGCCGATATCGATCCCCTCCCAACCTGCGCTGATTCCGCCACCGTCTTCGTATGGTCGGATGTCCTTCACTTCGGCTCCATCCTTGAATTCTTGAGTGATGCGAGTATCCGCCGGCAGGAGAAATTCGACGCCCTTTTCTTCGGCGGATTTCAACAATTCACGAGCGAGCTCGAGCTTGTCCATTTCGACTAAACTATCACCGATCTCGTAACCCTGGGCGGCGCGGAAGGTGTAGGCCATGGCGCCACCGATGATGAAACCATCCGCCTTCTCCATCAGCGAGCTGATGACCTGGATCTTATCAGAGACCTTGGCCCCGCCCATGATGACGAGAAACGGACGCGCTGGCTCGGAGAGTTTGCCGTCGAGGTAGTCGAGCTCTTTGGCAATGAGTAAGCCCATGGCGGACTGGTCTACGAAATGCGTGACCCCTTCGGTCGAGGCGTGAGCACGGTGAGCGGTGCCAAAGGCATCATTGACGAACAATTCGGCCTTTCCGGCAAGTTGCTTGGCAAATGCCGTCTCGTTGGCAGTCTCACCAGCATGGAAGCGAACGTTCTCAAGCAGGAGCACTTGGCCATCGCTCAAAGCGGCGCGCTGGGCGGCGACTTCTTCGCCGATGCAATCGCTAGCAAAGGCAACTTCAGTGCCTAGCAGCTCGCCAAGACGTGCAGCGACTGGCTTGAGGCTGTATTTGGCATTTGCCTCGCCCTTGGGACGGCCAAGGTGCGAGCAAAGAACGAGCTTGGCACCATTCTCCAACAGGAGCTTGATGGTCGGCAGTGCTGCTTGGATGCGGGTATCGTCAGTGATTTCACCGGCATCGTTGAGAGGGACGTTGAAGTCGACGCGAACGAGGACTTCCTTGGAGGCGACCTGAATTTGGTCAACGGAGAGTTTATTCATAATCTGGAAAAGAAAAATGGGCGGTCCCGCCAGGAATGAACCTAAGCCGAACCGCCCATGTGATAAGTCATTTGATCCTTAGAGGGAGGCGCCGAGCATTGCGAGGCCTTCAGCCGCGCGGTTCGAGTAGCCCCACTCGTTGTCATACCAAGAAGCAACTTTGATCATGTTGCCCTCGATGGCGTAGGTGCAGCCTGCATCGAAGATCGATGAGTGCGGGTTGGAAACGATGTCCTGAAGCACGAGTGGCTCTTCGGAGTATTCGAGGATGCCTTTGAGTGGGCCTTCAGCGGCTTCTTTAAATGCAGCGTTGACCTGTTCAACGGTGACTTCCTGCTTAAGCTCAGCGACGAGGTCGGTGATTGAGCCGGTAGGAGTCGGGACGCGGTAGGAATTACCATTCAGCTTGCCCTTCATCTCAGGGATGACTTCGCCGATGGCCTTAGCAGCGCCAGTCGAGGTCGGGATGATGTTGATCGCAGCGGCGCGTGAGCGGCGAGGATCGCTGTGGGGAAGGTCCAAGATGCGCTGATCGTTGGTGTAGGAGTGAATGGTGGCCATGATTCCGCGGACCAAACCGAACTTGTCATTAAGAACTTTTACCAATGGTGCGAGACAGTTGGTGGTGCAAGAAGCGTTGGAAACGATGTTGTGCTTGCTGGCATCGTAATCGCCTTCGTTGATACCAAGGCAGATCGTGACGTCTGGGCCCTTGGCTGGAGCAGAAATAAGGACTTTCTTGGCGCCTGCATCAAGGTGCTTCTGGCTGCCCTCGCCTGAGGCGAAGAAACCGGTCGACTCAAGAACGACGTCGACACCCCACTCTTTCCATGGAAGTTGTGCGGGATCGCGCTCGGCTGATGCGTGGATCTTGTGACCGTCTACGATGAGGTAGTCGTCGTCGAAAGTGATTTCGGCATCGAGCTTGCCCTGAGTTGAATCGTATTTCAGCAGGTGAGCGAGAGTGGCGTTGTCAGTGAGATCGTTGATCGCGACGACTTTGGTGAGCTCGCCCTTTTGAATGAGAGCACGGAGAACGTTGCGGCCGATGCGACCGAATCCATTAATTGCGTAGGTAGCCATGATAAATAATTAACCCGCCGATGCGGATAGAATGTTGATGTTCGACTCATCTACCGGGAGGCGTATCCTGCCGATTCCGTTGAGTCGGCGGGATTATGCAAGGGAAGATAGCCACGTCAATCATTGCCTTGGTCAGTAAGCAGTCAAATAATTATCCCAGAGACTGATAAAACGTTCCACTCCTCGTTTATTCTACGAGCCGCACACGAACGAACTCGGCCCCATCACCCTCGACTGTGATCTGGTAGGTCAGGCGCTCCAAGCCATTGCCCAAGCGCTCGCGACGAAGTAATTCGCCTGCCTCTTGCCAGGAATCCGCCCCTAGGTCTGGCGCCGACTCTAGGACTGCAGACAAGGGATAACGTGTGTCACGCAGGAAGCTCACTTCCAAGGTCGCACTGCCAGCAACTGAGGGCTCATTGGTAAGATAGCGCATTTGCACCTTGCCCATGCGGGTGGGGTTACGGTCGTCGCCAGCGAGCAGAGCTTCAAGCTTCTCCGATTGCCCGTCTCTATCGCCATCGAGATCGCTCGGCATTCTGAGAGCATCACTGGCTTGTGGATTTGGAGAGCCTAAGCTACCACGCCAACTGAGAGCATCCGTTCCGCCACGATGTTTGGGATCGATTAACACCAGAGAATCCCCACCACCATCGGCGGAGTCAGGCCAGAAGGCATCATCGGCATTTTCGCGATCGGTTCCGTCACGGTAGGAGATCTCGAGAAGCAAGCGCTCTGCGGCATCGACTAGGGTCAGCGTCTCACCACTATTTGACAGCTTGCCCGAATAGGCAGAGTAAACGCCGTCCTCC
>CAXIBU010000185.1:0-6363 GCA_964021555.1 uncultured Verrucomicrobiales bacterium
GTCAGCCGCACTCGGCGATCAATGGCAGCAGCACTGAGGCGAGGTTCCCGCGCAATAAGCGCCAGGGAGAGGTGCTCGCGGACGGTAAGTTCTGCGCTGAGGGCTTGCTCGTGTGGTAGGTGGGCGATCAGGGGCAGCAAGCGCTTGTGCCAGCGATAGAGCGACATGCCATTGTAGCGTATCCTTCCTTTGGTCGGTGCCTGGTGGCCAGCTAGTAGGGAAAGAAGTGTGCTCTTGCCACAGCCTGAAGGTCCGATGATCGCGAGCATCTCACCGCGCTTGAGATCGAGATCAAGGTGGCTGAGTGCCTGGCTGCCGTCCGGAAAGTGATGAGTGAGACCTTCGACCCTAAGTTCGGAAATGTGAGTGAGCTCTTCTTCAAGGGTATTGGCTGAAAAGCGGCAACGGATCGATTGCACCGAACTCAGGCGAATCAGGTCGCCGTCCTTGAGAGACGTTCCCGGCTTGAGTGGCTTGCCGTTTAGGGTGGGTTTCGCCTTTCCGCTGAGGTCGACGACCTTGCCCTCGCGAAGTTGGTGCGAGTATCGAATTTCGATTTCAAAGGAGGGCGCTTGGTTCTTGCTGAGATTGAGCTCGGCTTCGTTACCAAGGTTGGAAGCTCGGAGGGTCTGACGCTGTGGTGCTAGTTCGAAGTGACCGCCAAGTTCTAGCGAACGACGGCGTAATTCACGGATGGGAAAAGATCCACAGTCCTCGATTGAGAGAATCTCGTGATCGGCTAGTTCGACGGTCTCTCCACGGGCCATCAATTGTCCTCTTACGGTGCAGCAATTATCGACCAAAGCTTCAAGCTCGGCTCTCAGCCCGAAGCTGAGCCGGGCAATGCTATCTCTCGCCCGCGAGCGGTCTGCCAGAAGGAGCCCATCCTCAACAGCGAGGAAAGTCGGAAGGTCAAGGCCACGACTTTTACAATCGAGAAAGAAGGCAAGTTCCTGATGCGAAAACTGGTGATTCTCGCCGCGCACGTCGTGACCCGAATTGAGTCGCAACCAGTGCTCGGGTCGCAGCAGTCGCCCGCGTGCGCGGAGTGGTTGCTGCCCGCGGTTGAGCAGCCAGATCTCGTTGATCGAACGAACGATCAGGACTCTTAGCGTCTCGCCGTCCTCCAGGCTGAGCTCGCTGAAGGGGCCACCGATGATTAAGCGCTCTAGGGGGGCGTTTTCAGTCGGCTTCATGTCCGGGCTCGCGGCATCGAGAAAAGCGGGTAAGGAGCGGCAGAACTCTTCCTGGTTAAAGGCTTTGCCAACCGGTTCCAGCGCAAGTTCGGGAGAGCCTGTTCCGTTATTCTGAAGAAGAATGAATAATTCGAAAATCAGATTCTGTCGCTGCGCTACATCCAGATCGGGAGCGATCGTTTCTGCTGCCTCGGTCACTGAGTAGGGGCTCTTGACCGCCCTCTGCAAGTGCCGCGATAGCCAGCCGTGGTCCTGTTCGGGGTAGGACACGCGCAGGAAGTCGAGCATGGTATCGATCTCTTCGATAGTCAGTCGCTGATCCAGCAAAGTCGTCGCGGCGAACAAGTCAATCAGCGGGGCTACGGTGCGCTCAGCCGAATTTTTCGATGGCAGACCACGCCACTGCCTCCAGACGCGGTTAAGCTGCCGCAAAGGGTTCTCGATCTTCGTTTGACGGCCCGCCATCGGCGTATCATTGGACCGAATGGCCCTTCCGAAAAGGCCAATTCTCAAAAAAGCGCCTCTTTTCCGCAGAAGTTGGGGGATTTTTGTTTTCTTTTGTCTGGGCAAGCGTAGCTTCCCCGCCCAGAGGCCTCTCCAGGGTGCCAGTTCAGGCGTGCTGAAGTTCGGCTTCGAGCCAATTTTTGACCATGGATAAGCAGCAGCCACCGCGACCACCAATCAAGCCAAACGACCCGCAGAGCGAATCTCCGGGCTTCAACTGGCGTGTTCTCATTCTCTTCGTTATTGCCTTCGGGATCCTCGCATTTGCGATCATGAGCAGTGATGGAATCGGCTCCAAGAAGTTGACTTATGATGAATTCGAGGATGCCTACAAGATGGGGCAAGTAGAGGTCGGGAATGATAATAAGCCGCTGATTCTTGAAATTGATGCCATGGGTCAGCCTCTGGCCATAAGAGGATTTGTCCGCACTGACGCGGCAGGAAAAGACCTACTGCAACCGAGTAAGGTTGATGAGAGCAAGGTCTTCGTCTCTCTCACGCCGGATGCGATCAGTGACCTCTTCGAAGAACAAGTCTTGTCCAAGGCCAAGCTGGTGGACACCGCCGAGCCATTTTCTGAGCTCAAGCCAGCTGATGCTAAAGAAATGACCGCCGACGAATTTCGCAAGAAATTGCTGCGCGGCGAAGTCTCCGAAGGGACTGCCGACTTTCCTTTGACCCTGTATCGTCGTGACAATGGCCAAGCGATTCTCATCGGCACCCAGGTCAACCGAGTCTACCCTCCACGCGGTGACGCTGATACGGATCCAAAATTAAAGGCCTTCTCTTCACCAGTGCCTACCTTCAAGACCAAGGATGAGCTGAAAAACCTGCTTTACCCAGGGGTCGAGGTCGTTAAGAAGACCAACTGGGTCGAAGTTTTCTTCATCTACGGTCTGCCGATTTTCTTCATTCTGATCATCTTCATGTTCTTCCGCAGCCAGATGAAGGGTGCTGGCAAAGGCGCCATGAATTTCGGCAAGTCGAAGGCACGCCTGCTCAGCATGGAGCGCAATCGCATCACTTTCAATGACGTCGCAGGCATCCAAGAAGCCAAGGACGAGGTCACTGAGATCGTCGACTTTCTTAAGGACCCTAAAAAGTTCCAGGCCCTTGGTGGCTCAATCCCGAAAGGTGTCCTGATGGTCGGTTCACCTGGAACGGGTAAAACACTGCTCGCTCGTGCCATTGCTGGTGAGGCAGATGTTCCATTTTTCAGCATCTCGGGCTCCGACTTTGTCGAGATGTTCGTGGGTGTCGGTGCTAGCCGGGTTCGTGACATGTTCGAACAGGGCCGCAAACACGCGCCATGCATTATTTTCATCGATGAGATCGACGCTGTCGGGCGTCACCGTGGTCACGGCGTCGGTGGCGGTCATGACGAGCGCGAGCAAACGCTCAACGCACTTCTTGTGGAGATGGATGGATTCGACGCCCAAGAAGGTGTGATCATCATCGCAGCCACCAACCGTCCTGACGTTCTGGATCCAGCGCTGCTGCGGCCTGGTCGTTTTGACCGTCAGGTCACCGTGCCACTACCAGATCTTGGCGGGCGTGAGCAAATTCTTGGCGTTCACGTTAAGAAGGTCAAATTGGCTGAAGGTGTCGATCTCGAAGTCATCGCTCGCGGGACCCCGGGTTTCTCTGGCGCGGAGCTAGCTAACTTGGTCAATGAGGCGGCACTTCTCGCTGCTCGATCGAATTTGACAGAGATCACTCTGGCGGAGCTGGAAGAGGCCCGCGACAAGGTCCGCTGGGGGCGTGAGCGCCGTTCGATGGCTCTCAGTGAAAAAGAGAAGGAAGTTACCGCCTATCACGAGGCTGGTCACGCGCTCCTGCTTGCCACGCTTGAGCACACTGACCCGCTTCACAAGGTCACCATTATTCCACGTGGTCCATACCTCGGGGCTGCCTTCCACCTGCCCAAGGAGGAGAAATTCCACTTCCGCAAGCGCGAAGGGCTCGAGCAACTCGTCGTCACCATGGGTGGGCGGGTAGCTGAAGAGATTGTCTTTGGCGATGTCACTTCCGGCGCATCCGGAGACATCAAGCAAGCCACGAATTTGGCCCGTAAAATGGTCTGTGAGTGGGGAATGAGCGATGAGCTCGGGATGGTCGAATACGGCAATAATAAGGAAGAAGTCTTCCTCGCCCGCGACATGGGTGGCGATCGCAACTACTCTGAAGCAACCGCAGTCCGGATTGACGCCGAGATCAAGCGACTTGTCGACAATGCCTACAACCAAGCCATGCAGACCCTCACGGAGCGTCGTGACCAATTGGAGGCAATTGCCAAGGGGCTTCTCGAATACGAGACGCTGAGCGCGAGCCACATCGACGACTTGCTAGAGTTTGGCGAAATGAAGAATCCTCCGAAAATGCCGCCGAGCAATGGAACTCTTGCTTCCGGCGATACCGATGAGGTTCCGGTCGACAGCCAGACTAGCAAGAACGAAGACGATGGCGAACTCCCTGGAGACGTCGTCGGGCAACCTGCTTAATCGAATTTGGACGTCATGGACCGACTTTCGATCCCTCAATACGCGATGGCTCTTGCCCATGTGGCTAGCCTGAGATCTGAGGATCCGTATCGAAAAGTCGGTGCTGCGGCTTTGGATCACTCGCATCGGGTGATTGGAACGGCCTACAATGGCTTGGCACCTGGCTATGACGCGCCCGAAGGTTTCTGGGAGGATCGGGATGGTCGCCAGAAATTCATGCTGCATGCCGAGATCAACCTTTGCAGCTTGTTCAAACGAGGCGAAGCAAAGCTGATCTCAACGACGACCATGCCCTGCACCGCTTGCATGCAAACGCTTTGCTCGTATGGCATCAAGGAGATCTACTACCGTGACGTCTATCACAAGTCAGATGCTCCCGAGATCGCTGATCGATATGGCATCCGCCTGGAACAGGTCCTCGATTATCCGATGAGCCACGACTACAAGCTCACCTCGGACTGATCTAGGGCACTTCTAATCAATTTAGTCTTAACAAGACTGCATATTTTCTTGAGTTGTCAGTCAGTTTTCTGATTTGCTCCCGCGCATGAATCAATGGAGCATGTCCCGCAACGGGGTAGAAGAAGGTGTTTTTCCGGAATCGGACCTAGTTGCTTGGGCGAATGCTGGGCAGATCGATCCTAATGCGACCTATCTCTGGAGAGAGGGCCTCGCCGATTGGGTTCTTCTAGCTGACGCTGGTTTACCCGGCTACGTGCCACAAGCTGCGCCAAAGGCCGAAGTGCCTACCGCCGGTGGCGGTCGATTGGTCATGGGGGCGGGTGCTGGAGGTGGCCCTGCGCTGCAGGCAAGCCGGAGTCCATTAGCTACGACAGGAAGCCCCCTAGCGACCGGTGCCCAGAGTGCGGCACTTGGCGCTAATCCGTATGCCGCTCCGGCAACTGTGGCAGGTGGTGGGCTTGCTGTTCAAAATTATGGCGGGATCGGGCGCTTAGCTTACTTTGGTTACTCTTTTTTAAATTCACTCGTCTTCAACGGTTTGGCAACTTTCCTGAATGATAGTGCCGCTCTACTCGTGATAGCTCTGTCCGTCATTGTCGCTCTGGGAATTGGGCTCATGCGTTTGAAAAATACGGGCTATTCTATGGCCCTGTTTTTGCTGATCATCGTTCCTTTCGCCAATATTTGGCTCGGCTTAATGCTGCTATGCGCACCAGCGGGTTACGCTGACCATAAGACGATGGACTCTTCAGGAAAGATCGTCATGTGGGTTATTTTCCTGCCGATCATTCTATTGATAGCCCTTGGGGTCTTGGGTTTCTTCCTCGCCTGATGGCTTGAGTTGAATCATACCACTTAGAATTCACCCAAGCTCTGGCCTGACTCGTTCAGCCAGAGCTTTTTCTTTAGGTATGGGCCGAGCGGAGCACTAAAGTTGCGTATCAGGACAGGTATCCGGTGAGAAGGTGCCAATGGGGGAATCGTGACTGATGTTTAATTTGTATTGCGGGAATACTTAAAAATATCCTTGTGCTTACCCGCTCAATTTTAGGAAAGCTTCCTGGTCCTTCACTTGCTTATGAAACTAGTTTACTTGATTACTCTCTTCTTGGTGTCCCACTTGATTTCCTTGAACGCCAATTCTTTGGAGGACGAATTGGCAAACAAAACTCGCTGGGAATCAGTGCCCTTGATCGACGATGCGACCCATAATTTTCTTCTCATCGAAATGGATTTTGGGAAGGGCAAGGGTTTGTTTATGGTCGATACTGGGGCTGCAATGAGCGCTTTCAATAAGAATGCCGCCGAACGATTTGGTTTGAAAGTCGTGGATGCCAAGGGCCGAGCTCGGGGGATTGGTGGTGCTTTTCGAAAGGGCAAAACAGTCATCCCTCATTTGCGCTCTGGTCCACTGGACTTTGAGGTTACAGAGCTTAAGGTGCTCCCGATTGAGGTCTTGGAAGACAAGAGTTCTTGGGGCGGTCATGAAGTTCTGGGTGTGCTTGGCAGCGATCTGTTGTCCAAATTCGGCATGGTTCTTGATGTTGAGAGCGCTACCCTCTTCTCGCCAAGAGAGGGACGCCGTCCACTGTTAGCTAAGGCGAAAGAGTCTGGACTGGAAGCCCTGCCATTCTCACCTGACAGTCTCATTCCGGTGCTCGCAGCCAAGGTGGGTGAGCAGTCGATCAATGCTCTGCTTG
>CAXIBU010000186.1:0-6306 GCA_964021555.1 uncultured Verrucomicrobiales bacterium
TCGACTGATACCGAAGGAGAAGTTCTATTCGGGTAGCGGTCTGGCATGACGTAGCAATCGGGTAGAATAGCCGAGCTTCCCCCTCTCAGGTGCTGCTGGATTGATCGCTGAGCTCGATTCCTGTGAATTGGCGCTTTGCCCTTCAATTCTTTTAGTGCAGGGATTTTCCATTTATGAACCTTCTCATGACTTTAGACACCGTCTTGACTTTCATCGCCGAACTGCCGGTTAGCCTAAAGCTTATCTTTGTTGGCGTTCCTCTGTTCATCATGTTTTCCAAGTGGCTCACTTCTTCTAGTGGGAAGGGCTGGTGGGGAGAGAAGCAAGTGAACTGGATTCTTAATCGCCTGGACTCCGATAAATACATGCGTTTCGAGGACGTTTACTTGCCCCACCCAACTAAGGACCAAACCACTCAAATCGATCATCTCGTGCTTTCTCAGTTCGGCATTTACGTGATTGAGACGAAAAATTTTCGAGGTTGGATCTTCGGCACCGCAAGACAGTCGCAATGGACGCAATCGCTACCAGGAGGAAGAAAACAACGATTCCCGAACCCCCTCCATCAAAACCGAACTCATCTAAGAGCAGTCGCTAAATTCCTTGATCTGAACGAAAAGGACCTCACTGGACTGGTCTATTTTATTGGAGATGCCGAGTTCAAAAAAGGTGTCCCTGAAGGCGTTTACACCACTGGTTTCCTGCCCCCAATCACTGATAAAACCGAACCCATTTGGACTAGCGATCAAGTCAGCAAATGGGCCGAGAAGATCGAGGCATCGCAGCAAAAAACAGCAAAAGCACGACGAAGAACAGCGAAGGAGCACAGGGAGAAAATCGGATCAATTTGACTCTGCAGTCGCATTGGCAAGATACCAGCGCTTCCCCCAGGGGGCTTGGGTTCGCAGGTGCGGACTAGGAAATTCGCGCTCCATCACTAAGAAATCAGACTTCCCTTCGAAACAGGAACCATTAAAGTCCTGCATGCGAATTTTGAGATATTTGATGATGGGCATCCTTGCGATCGGAATGGCGATGGCGGAGCCGGTGGAGGTTTACTTGCTAGGCGGGCAGTCGAACATGCAAGGGATCGGCAAGCTTTCCCAGCTGCCTGACGGCGCGCTCCGCGCGACTCCGAATGTTTATTTTTTCAATGGCGAATCATTTGATGCCCTGAAACCCGGTGAAACGAAGACTTCCGCTCGGGCAGGTGAATTGGGACCTGAACTGGGCTTTGCGATGAACCACCAATCAGAGCAACCGGTCTATCTGATCAAATTCGCGGCTTCGGGTATGCCTCTCGATTTTGGCTGGAATGGGAACCAATGGCTGGGCGCCGCTGACGGCAAGGCACGGGTGAATTTCTACCCCGGCTCGAAGGCCTCAGACCCCGTTCAGGGGCGACTTTATAAAAGGATGCTCAACCAATTTCAGAAGGGAATTGCCGCGATCAAGGCGAAGGGCGATACGCCGGTGATCAAGGGATTCCTGTGGATGCAAGGTGAGCAGGACTCGAAGAACGAAGCATCTGCTGGCCGTTATGCGGCGAATTTGAAATTGCTCCAAGCGAGACTGAGTGAGGACCTCGCGGTCGAGCGTCTGCCGATGGTCTACGGTCAGGTGCTGCCGCATGAGCCGGCGCTCCCACGTTTCACCCATCGCACCGTGATCCGCGACCAAATGGCGGCGGGCGACGCTGGATCGGGTCGGCCCGAAGCAATTGTAAATGCGGCGATGGTCTCGACTGACGGATTTCCAATACTGAAAGATACCGTTCACTATGATGCCGAAGGCCAGTTGATGCTCGGTAAGGCGATGGCTGAGAAAATGGCCATGCTGCAGAATTTTGGTGAGAAAGTCGAGCTGTGGTCGGGCCAGGTTCCGGGTTTCCCTGCGGACTATCAGCATCAAGCCCACACTCAGCAAGACCCCGAACACATCACCGAAGTCTCTAAGCCCTTCCTGCGCGTCTTCCCAGCCATGGGTAGGCCTACTGGCCAGGCGATCATCATTTTTCCAGGCGGCGGATACCGCGTCTTGGCCGACCTGAAAGAGGGTGACCGAGTTGGGGCTTATTACGCGGCACGGGGCATTACTTGTTTCGTCGTTCGGTATCGCGTGACAAGAGGCAACCACCCCGGCTTCCGCTTTCCGGGTCCGCTCTTGGACGCTCGGCAAGGGATACGACTGGCCAAGCAATCGGCGGAGAAATTCGGATTCGATCCGAAGAAAGTCGGCGTGATCGGCTTTTCAGCGGGCGGCCATCTGGCTTCCATGTGCGCGACGCTCTTCGACGAGAAATTCGAAGGCGAACCCGACTCCGACATCTCCCCCCGTCCCGCCTTTGCAGGTCTGATCTACCCCGTTACCAGTCTGATTTCAAAGACCGGTCACGGCGGTTCCCGAGTCGCGCTAATGGGCAAATCAGCCACGGAGAAAGAGCTGCAAGCGGTGTCGCCAGAGCTGCAAATCAAATCCGGCTATCCCCCGCTCTTCCTAGCCCAGACCCAATTTGACTTCGTCAATTCGAATGACACGCTGACCCTCGCCCAAGCAGCGATGGCAGCCAAGGTCCCTTGCGAAACTCACATTTTCCCAGGAAAGGATCACGGCTTCGGGATGGGCCGTAAAGGCAGCACTGGCCCGGAGACCACGTGGCCCGAGCTATTCGAGGCATTTCTCAAGCGCCTGCCATAGTCCTCAATGGCCCCGCTCACTTGCTAGGGTGTCTCGGATAATATCGAAATGCGGCGGCATCATTCACGGTTCTGCGCCCCCGTCATTGACTTCCGAGGCGGACCTCTCTAGCGTCCGCCGCCGTGCAACAGGAGATTGAATCTATCCAAACCGAAGCCGTGGCTGCCGCGGCTGCCGCCACCGACGAAACTAGCCTCGATGCGGTCCGCGTGGCCTTTCTGGGCAAGAAGGGCCGCCTCACCGCCGTCGCCGCAGGGATGCGCAATGTGCCCAATGAGGAAAAGCCGCTCATCGGCCAGCTGCTCAACGCCGCGCGCAATGCCGTGACTGGTGCCCTCGAGGCCAAGCAGCAGGAAATGCGCGACGCCGCCGACAAGGCTGCCGTTTCAGGGATCGATGCAACCTTGCCCGGCCGTGCCACGCTGCCCGGCGGCCTGCATCCGCTGACCATCATCAAGGATCGCGCCATCCAGACTCTGCGCCGGCTCGGCTTCGCTCTGGCAGAAGGCCCCGAGATCGAGACCGAATTTCACTGTTTCGATGCCCTAAACACTCCCGAAGAGCATCCAGCTCGTAACGAGAAGGACACCTTCTATTTCAATTCCGGCAAGCTGCTTCGCACGCACACTTCCTCGGTCCAAGTTCGCACCATGGAAAATCAGGCTCCTCCGGTGCGCATCATCGCCCCGGGCTCGGCTTACCGTCGGGATGAGATCGATGCCACCCACCTCTCCGTCTTCAATCAGCTCGAAGGGCTCTACGTCGACAAGGACGTAAAGCTCGGCGACCTCAAGGGCACGCTCGAAGTCTTCTTCCAAGAGATGTTCGGAGATGGCACGGAAGTTCGTTTCCGCCCGCACTTCTTCCCCTTCACCGAACCTAGCTTCGAGATCGACATCAAGCTCCACGTCGAAGGAGAGGCTCCCAAGTGGATCGAGGTTGCCGGCTGTGGCATGGTCGATCCCGCGGTTTTCAGTCAAATTCAGGGCAGCCGGGGCGACGACGCCTTTTCTCCCGACAAGGTGACCGGATTTGCCTTCGGCATGGGCCTCGATCGCCTCGCCATGATCGAATGGGGCATCAAGGACATTCGCCTGCTGATCGAGAACGACCAGCGCTTCCTCGCCCAATTCGCCTGAGCCCCCGTCTTCCAATTTTCTTTTTTTTGTTTTTCGTTACCCGTTTCCACCCATGAACGTTTCCCTTTCCTGGCTCGCCGAGCATCTCGATCTCTCCGATCACTCCCTTCAACAAATCGATGACCTCCTGACCTTCGCAGGTGTGGAAGTCGAGGGCATCCAGCGCTCCGGCGTGCCCAGCGACAAAATTGTCGTGGCTCAGATCAAAGAAGCCGTCCAGCACCCGGATGCCGACAAGCTGAAGGTCTGCCAGGTCGATGCTGGTGAGCCCGAGCTGCGCCAGATCGTTTGTGGCGCAAAGAACTACCAAGTCGGCGACAAGGTCCCCTGCTGCCTTCCTGGTGCGGATTTGGGCGGCTTCGTGATCGGCGAGGCTAAAATGCGCGGCGTCGAATCCAAGGGCATGCTCGCTGGAGCTGGCGAGATCGGCTTGGTCGATCAAGAAGACGGGCTCATGATCCTCCCCGCCGACAGCGTCATTGGCACGCCACTGGTCGAGATCTACCCACCTGAGACTTTGATTGAAGTCGAAGTCACCCCGAACCGCCCCGACCTCCTCTCCCACTACGGCATGGCCCGCGAACTCGGTGCCCTGATCGACCGCAAGCCTGAAGAACTCGTCAAAGAGCTCCCCGCCACCACCGAGGCTGGCGAATTCATCACTCTCGATGGCGAAGGCCGCTGCCCCCTTTACAGCGCCGTGCGCATCCGCGGGGTCAAGGTCACCGACAGCCCCGAGTGGCTTCAGGCCAAGCTCACCAGCATCGGGCTCCGACCGATCAACAATGTCGTCGACATCACCAACTACGTGCTCCACGAGCTCGGCCATCCGCTACACGCCTTTGATGCAGCAAAGGTCGACGGAGGCATCGTCGTTCGCACCGCTGCCGATGGCGAAAAATTCAAGACTCTCGATGAGCAAGACCTCACGCTCCGTGGCAGCGACCTCCTCATCGCCGACAGCTCAGGCACTGCCCTCGCTCTCGCTGGCGTGATGGGTGGACTGGATTCCGGCGTGACCGAATCCACCACCGACATCATCCTGGAATCCGCTTGGTTCGAGCCAAAGGGAATCCGCCAGTCCGCGCGGAATTTCAACCTCTCTACTGATTCCTCCTACCGCTTCGAGCGCGGAGCCGACCCACAGGCGGTTCTCAAGGCCTCCGCCCTGGCCACCAAGCTGATCATCGAGATTGCCGGCGGCAGTGCCGAAGCCGAAGTGCTGGTCGCTGGAGAAGCCCCGTCTCTCACCCCACCCGTCATCCTCGACCGCGAACGTTTGTTCCAAATGATGGGCGATGACATCACCTTGGAAGAGGCTGAGTCCATTCTCACCCGTCTCGGCCTGCGCCGTATCGAGGCCCGCGAATGGGCCATTCCCTCATTCCGCCAGGACCTCCAGCGTCATATCGACCTGATGGAAGAGATCGCACGTGTCCACGGGCTCGACAAAGTCACCAGCCGTCACGTCGGGGCCTATGTCCCGAGCAGCGCCTCGGATGCTGCCTACGACTTCCAGCTCAATCTCAAGCGCAAGCTCGCCGCACTCGGCTTTTATGAAACTCAGACCATCAAGCTGATTTCAAAGGACGATAGCGATTCGCCAATCGCCCAACTTCAGGATGCCCTGCCACTCCGCCCGCTGATGGATGGAGATCTCATCGAGGTGTCCCTTCCGCTCTCCGAAGAGCACTCGGTGATGCGCCCCAGCCTCACACCGGGGCTTGTCGCCAGCGCCACGCGCAATGCACGCCAGGGCTCCAAGGCCCTGCGCTTCTTCGAGATCGGTCGCCAGTTCCGCAATGCCGGCGGCGGCAAGGCCAAGGACATCGAATCTGATTCCCTTGCTCTCTTCCTCGCGGGGGAAACCGCGCCAATGACTTGGGCAAACAAGCAGCCACGTGCCACCGACCTATTCGACCTCAAGGCCAGCATCGCCCAGCTACTGCCAAAAGCCCAGATCCAGTTCAAGCCACGTGACCGCGACGGATTTATCCTCGCTGGCGACGTCATCGCCGACGGATCACCCATCGGAGCCTACGCCCAGCTGCACCCACAACGCTGCCGCGACATGGACCTGCCAAAGGCCAGCTACATCGCCGAGCTCGATGCCGCCAAGCTCCAGAAGCTCGCAACCAAAGCCCATAAGGCCCAAGCACTGCCACAGTTCCCGTCGTCCACCCGTGACGCCGCCATGGAAGCGCCGAGCACTTTGGAAAATGCCAAGATCGAGCAGGCCATCGCCAAGCACTCAGAGAAGCTCTTGGTTGAGTCCTTCTGCTTCGACGTCTTCGCCGATCCCTCTGGCGAAAAACTCGCAGCCGATAAAAAATCCATCGCCTACCGCTTCGTCTACCGCTCGCCCGATACCACCCTGGAGCAAAAGCAAGTCGACGAAGCCCACGAGAAGCTCCTTGCCCACCTCAAAAAGGCCCTGCAAATCGAATACCGCTAAGCCTCTCGAAAGCCG
>CAXIBU010000187.1:0-6289 GCA_964021555.1 uncultured Verrucomicrobiales bacterium
TGCACCAAGATCTCGAAGCGATTGCAAATTCAGAAATCCTCGCGGATCTCGCTGACTTACCGAATTTCGCCGAGCTCTCAGTCTCCAAGCGCAAGAAGGAGAATCACCCGCGCTTGAAGGACTACGCCATCGACGACAACCTTGGCCCCGTCGCCGCCGGCAGTATCCGCGATTTTTTCAAATCCGAGGCGGGTCAGACCGTGCTCGCTCAACTGGACGAACTCGGAATTTCCCCGAAGTCTGACAATTTCCAGCCCAAACCAAGCGAGATCGATACCTCGCAGATGCCACTGGCAGGCATGACCTTCGTGATCACAGGCACTCTAAGCCAACCACGCCCGGAATTTAAGAAACTCATCGAGTCCAAGGGCGGAAAGGTCACCGGCAGCGTTAGCAAAAACACCGACTACCTGCTTGCCGGAGAAGCCGCCGGCAGCAAATTGACCAAAGCGGAAGACCTCGGCGTCGGTATCCTCGATGAGCAGAAGCTCAAGGACCTGATTGGCCGTGAATAAGCCCACCCTTGCAGCGGTGGGGCTTTACTCTCTGATTCTAGTCTCACTAGTCGTCTGTTACATCGTCTTTCGGCCACGCACCGAGCAAAGCCAACTGACCCCGCCTGCCATTCAGCCAACCACCGAGCAATCCCCGACCACCGCTGCCTGGATGAAGTCGCTTCCCGACCAAACTCCACTCGCGGAATTGTCTATCCCAGGCACTCATAACTCCGCCGCACTGCACGAACCCATCCGCAGCACGGCACAATGCCAGACACTCAGTATTGAACAACAGCTCGAAGCAGGTGTGCGCTTCCTCGATCTGCGTTGTCGGCACCTCAATGATGAATTTCACCTCTATCACGGCATCGTTGACCAGCGATTGAGCTTTTCTAATTGTCTCGCGACAATGGCCGATTTTCTCAAAAGGAACCCCTCAGAAACCATCATCGTCAGCCTGAAAGAAGAGGGCCAATCCAAAGACAACACCCGTTCCTTTGCCGAGACGTTTCTCACCTACGCACAAGCCGAACATTGGCACCTTACCCCAGAGATCCCTAAGCTCGGGAAATCGAGAGGGAAGCTCGTGCTTCTGCGAAGATTCGGGTCAGAGCTCCCTCTAGGCATCGATGCTACCAACTGGAAAAGCCATCAACACCACGCCACCGATCAGCTCATCATTCAGGACTTCTACAGCCCTGAAACACCCGAAGCCAAGTGGCTGGAATTCATCAAATCCTCGGCGGACAAGTCCCCGGGCAAACTCCACCTCAACTTCACCTCCGCCTACCTGAAAAGATCCTTCGGTGTCCCCGACATACGCGGCATTTCCGACCCTATCAATCAACGCTTGTTAGATTACCTGAAAGATCAAACACCTCCTAAGAAGGGCATCATCATCATCGACTTCATCACCCCAAGCATCGCCGCCGAGATCATCCGATTGAACGGCCAATAGGCGACAACACATTCTCACAATAGAGAGAACAAAAGCGGGTCCATCAAATATCTGGGGCGCTGTTTTGTAAACGCAAGATCTGAACTCGGCGTAAGCATCCAACTCCGCAACACAGTGCGCAGATGAGGAGGTAGACTAGGCAAATCAACTCGATCAAAAATATTCCGCTCCATTCAGCCCCAGCAAACAGTCTACTAGGGATGAACCACATCAAAATAAACAGCAACTGGAGAGAGAAGAATCCGAAAATAATACCAGCTATTACACCAAAACAAAAAGCAAACAAGCTCCCGAAAAAACCTGATTTGGCGCACGTTTTTTCGATGTAACTGGGTTTAAAAATCACCTTCTGTAGCAATCTATTCATTCTTCTTCGAAAGACCACAGATGCAGTCAGCTCGCACCACCCCTAGAGCTGCTCTAAAAGAAGTAAGTTGTTTAGCACGTATCCAACCTTTGTTGCGTCGATCCTGATGAATCCCGGAGTTGCTTTACCTCTTACCAAAACCTTGCCCTCTAGCGTTACGACATAGTCATCGGAATCAAAGTCGACACGTATTCGGTGCACCCCTTTCGACAAGGCCATTTTTGGAAAGTTCACTCTATCAATAGCAAGGGGTATTGCCTCCAACGGGGCCGACAAGCGGAGGTCGACTGTCAGCGACCATTTCTCGCTCTTGGGCTGCAGAGGGATCAGGACACTACCTTCCCCTGCTGCCACGTTCAATCGATAGTCGCTTGGCCGAAATAGCTCCTCATTTTCAAATTTGGCCTCCTTTAGTGCAAATCCATCGTAGAGCGGAGTAATAATGGTGTCAGGTGCCAAGGTGTCGGCCAAGCTACCCTCGGGTAAAGGTCGGCGACTTTCTTTTAGCGGCAACAACCGCATCTTGCGGAAATGAACCTCTCCACCCTCGCTCTCGATCATCAGATGCCCCACCCTCGGAAAGCATTGGTGGCCGCCACTCACTAGTTTGCCATTGACTTCGAGCTGGATGGTTCCCTCGGTGCAAGTGATCCGGTAGTGGTTCCATTCACCGGTCTCTTTCGCTCGAAACTCCAGCGGCAAGCTCCGCTGACCCTTTGGCCATGCCCCGAATCGTGGATCCGGCGTCATCTTTGCCCCGTGGATCGCAAACACATCGCCGTGGCGAGTGAACCAATCGGTATCTCGATCGAAATTCGCCACCTGGACTTCGATGCTGCGACTGAATGGTATGCCTACGGATGGCAGGGCATCCGACCACACGAAGAAGCCGGCATTTGCCTTCATCCCGTCCCGGGTCATGTGGCGCCACTCGAATTCACAGATAAAATTCTCATAGATCTCGGCGCTTCGCAGAAGCCCGGTCGGCTTGCCCGTGCAGCGCAGAACTTCTTCGCCTGGTGCCTTGGGATCATCAATGAATTCAAAAGTCTTAGCCGCGCAGCTGACCCGTCGCCAGTGCTTGAGAAATTCCCCCTCTTCGACTTGTTCCTGTTTTTCAAGCAGGTCGATCCAAGGAAGGCCCTCAATCGGCTTGGTTGTTGGCTCAGCGGCGCTGGCCAGATCCAAGGACAAAATCGCTCCGAGAAATCCGACCAGTGGTCCTTTTAGCATTCGCTTCATGCCAGTCATACTACCCACAGAGCCTTTTCTTTCAGCAACAACTGAACCAACTTTGCGTTCATGCCGCAAAAAGGACTGAATTTTACGCCTTTTCCATTGAGGCATCGCCCTCGGGTTGTTTAGGTTTCGATATTCAAGCTGAAACCCTGCGTTCTGCAATCATTCATACTTACCACTCATGAGTCAAAAAATCGAAAGCCACCTCGAGGAAACCCGAATTTTCAAGCCATCCACCGACTTCAAGAAGAAGGCGCGTATTAGCAGCATGGCCGAATACAAGCGCATGCATGCCGAGTCCATCGACAAGCCTGACGTATTCTGGGCGAAGGAGGCAAAGGAGCTCGTCTGGCAGAAGAAGTGGAGCAAAGTCCTCGATTGGAAAGCTCCAGACGCCAAATGGTTCGCTGGCGGCAAGCTGAATGTCTGCGAAAATTGCGTCGACCGTCACGTCAACGAAGGCCGTGGCAACCAAGCCGCCATCATTTGGGAGGGCGAGCCCGGTGAGAAGGTGACTCTCACCTACCGCCAGCTTCTCCGCGAAGTCAGCCGCATGGCAAACGTTCTACAATCTCGTGGCGTCAAGTCCAAGGACCGCGTCCTCATCTACATGCCAATGGTGCCTGAGGCAGCCATCGCCATGCTCGCCTGTGCCAGGATCGGCGCCGTTCACTCGGTTGTCTTTGGCGGATTTTCGGCTGATTCCATCGCTGATCGACTCGAAGACTCCAAGGCCAAAGTCATCATCACCTGTGACGGTGGCTACCGCCGCGGCGGTGTCGTTCCACTAAAAGACAATGTCGATGCGGCTCTGAAAAAATACAAAGGCGTCGAGACCATGATCGTGCATCAGCGCTGCAAAAATGAGGTCAAAATGAAGAAAGGCCGCGACTTTTGGTGGCACGAAGAGACCGCCGCCGCGAAATCCACACACAAGGCCAAGGGCTTCGATTCAGAGCATCCGCTCTTCATTCTCTACACCTCTGGCTCCACTGGTAAGCCCAAGGGCATCCTCCACACCACAGGCGGCTACCTCGTCGGCACCTATGCCACGTGCAAATACATCTTCGACATGCGCGAGGACGATGTCTACTGGTGCACCGCTGATGTCGGCTGGATCACCGGGCACTCCTACATCGTCTACGGCCCACTCGCCAATGGCGTGACCCAGGTCATGTATGAAGGCGCGCCAAACTACCCGGATTTTGGTCGCTTCTGGCAGATTGTCGAAGAATACGGGGTTACGATTTTCTACACCGCTCCGACTGCCATCCGCGCCTTCATTAAGGCTGGCGATCAGTTCCCTGATGCCCATGACCTCAGCTCGCTGCGTCTGCTCGGCACCGTCGGTGAGCCGATCAACCCAGAGGCATGGATGTGGTATCACAACAAAATCGGCGGAGGCAAATGCCCCATCGTCGATACCTGGTGGCAGACCGAGACCGGTGCCATCATGATCTCCCCCCTGCCAGGGGCGACTCCGATTCAGCCCGGGACGGCGACTTTGCCCTTCTTCGGGGTGGATGCCGCGATTCTCGATGAAGAAGGCAACGAGTGCAAAGCCAACGAAGGCGGTCGACTCGTCGTCCGCAAGCCTTGGCCATCCATGCTCCGCACCATCTTTGGCGATCGCAAACGATACAAAGATACCTACTGGAGCGACTACGAGGGCATGTATACCGCTGGTGACGGAGCCCGCCGCGACAAGAAAGGCAACTTCTGGATCGTCGGACGTCTCGATGACGTGCTCAACGTCTCCGGTCACCGTCTTGGCACCGCTGAGATCGAGAGCGCACTGGTCGCTCACCCTGCCGTTGCAGAAGCTGCCGTCATCGGACGTCCCGATGACCTGAAAGGACAAGCCGTGGCCGCATTTGTCACACTCAAAGGCGGCAAGAAGCCTTCTGACGAGCTACGCAAAGCTCTGAGAAATCACGTCGGAGCAAGCATCGGCGCCATCGCCAAGCCGAGTGACCTCCACTTCGCACCAGCCCTTCCTAAGACCCGCTCAGGTAAGATTATGCGCCGGCTCTTAAAAGAACTGGTCGCCACTGGAACCGTTAGCGGTAACGTGAGCACCTTGGAGGACTCTCAAGTGATTGAAGACCTTCAAAAGAGCTTGAAGAACTGACGCCTAGCAGCTTTGCTCGGGCTAGAGGAGGTAGAATCTTCTCTACCCTCTAGCCCTAGCATGACCCGCACCAAATACATCATTACCCGATTTACTCAGTATTTCGGGGCGTTTAATCGCAATAAGCACCTCAACGCAGCAGCTAGCGAGACGCAGCTTTACGTCGACGCTCAGCGCTTCTTCGGTGCAAAAATTTGGGAGCACGTCGAAGAAATCGATGCCCTCTCTGCCGAATACTGGACTTTAAGAAACTTGATCAGCGAACGCGAAGGGCTCATGGAGTCGCTGCAGAAGACGCAAGTCACGCTCAACGACACCCAAGAGGTCCGGGAAAAAACGGTGGCGCGATGGAAGGAAGAGGTGGAAGACCTCGAAGAACAACGCAAGGAAGCCATTACGACTTTGGGGAGAATCCGCACCGAAGTTCACCAGAACCGCGACGACGGCAAGCAAACCAAGAAGAGCTACGAGGGGATGAAAATGCAGCTCAAAGTCCTAGGTGACGGAGAAGAGCAAGACAGTGGTCGCAAGGCTGTCGAAGATCGAATGGCTGGTCTTCGCCTGAAATTCGAGGAACTTAAAGAAACCAATATCAAGCTAATCGAGGCTCTGAGAAACCAGGAAACAGTCCTCAAGAATACGGAGGAAAGAATCGCCAAGCTAAGAGAAAGCCTCAAGGAGCGTGCGATGAAGACCTACTCAACCATCGGTCAAGCCAACCAGGAGACGACCCAAGTGAAGTCCAAGGTGAGACGTCTCGAAAACGAAATCTCCCGACTCCAAGTTAATATCGGTCGATACATTCTGGCAAACTACAGGAAGGACCCACAAGTTCGGAAAATCGCTAGGAAACAGCGCTTGTTTTTCTCCCAAATTCAGATGTTGGAGTCTTCCATCAATTACCACCAGCGCCTGGCTGATTTGGTGTAGACTCAGTTCCAAGAACCGGGTATCGACAAGCTCACTTCCCGATTGGATCTCGTCCAATCGGCGTCCTTCACGTGTGAAAGCGCGCTAATTTTCTCAACCCAGCCACACGTAAAAGAGTTTTGCAAACTCTTCAGCAGAGCACAAAGCCCCCCTTACTCAAGCCGCCG
>CAXIBU010000188.1:0-6253 GCA_964021555.1 uncultured Verrucomicrobiales bacterium
CCAAACATTGTCTTCATTCTCGCTGACGACCTTGGTTACGGTGAAGTCGGTGCCTATGGTCAGGAGAAGATCAAGACGCCGAATATCGACCGATTGGCCAAGGAGGGCATGATGTTTACCCAGCATTACACCGGTGCCCCCGTTTGTGCGCCGGCGCGCTGTGTCCTGATGACTGGCAAGCACCTGGCTCACGCCGAAATTCGCGGCAATCGAGATTCCGGCAACGGCAAGAGGTTCCCTGGACAATGGCCGATCACTGATGAAGCGGTGACGCTCGCTGAAGTATTGAAAAAGGCTGGTTATCAAACGGGCGCATTTGGCAAATGGGGGCTAGGCCCTTCGGATACGACGGGCTCTCCAATGAAGCAGGGCTTTGATCGTTTCTACGGCTACAATTGTCAGCGCAATGCTCACAGCTACTACCCACCCTTCCTCGATAGCGATGAGAAGGAAGATACGATCAACCAGAAGCCAATTCCCGGTCATAAGCGCCAACCAGAGGGCGAGGTGAAAGCCTCCGATTACACGGCTGACGTGTATGCACCCGATGTGATTTTGACCGAGGCGGTCAAGTTCATCGATAAGAACAAGCAAAAGCCATTCTTTCTATACCTTCCTTTTGTCGAGCCGCACGTCGCGATCCAATCTCCGCAGGTCTGGATTGATCAATATCCTGAAGAGTGGGACAAGGACCGTGAGTATCGCGGACAGAATGGCTACTTGCCGCATCCTCGTCCCCGTGCCGCTTACGCTGCGATGATCTCCGATCTCGATGAGCACGTTGGCACGATTCTCGATCGTCTCGACAAGCATGGTCTCACGGACAAGACCATTGTTGTTTTCACCTCCGATAACGGACCGACTCATGGTGGCCGCGACAAGCGCTTCAATATTGGCGGGGCGGATTGTGAGTTCTTTAATTCAGCGGGCATTTACCGCGGATATAAGGGCTCATGCTATGAGGGAGGGATCCGGATTCCTTGTGTCATCAAGTGGCCAGGGAAGATTGCCGCTGGTTCTAAAACGGACTTTCCCAGCTATTTCCCAGATTGGTTCCCAACCTTTACCAGTATTGCAGGTGCCGAAGTTCCCGCTGACCTCAAGCTTGATGGTGAAGATCTTAGCCAAATCGTTACGACGGGTAAATCCGGAGAGCGCAAATCACCGATGGTGTGGGAATTTGCCAACTACGGCGGGATCCTGGCGGTTCGTGATGGCGATTGGAAAGTCCTGCGCCGGAATTATTCGACCAAAAAAGGCCCCGCTGAATGGGAGCTCTACAACATTGCGAATGATCCGGGCGAAAAAGTGAACTTGGCCGAGAAGCACCCTGAAATCGTTGAGCGTTTGGAGAAATACTGGCTCGATACACGTATCCCTGAGCCGGACTTCCCGTTTATTCGCGGGCAGGAGCTGTGATGCTCAAAAGGCGGGCGATTTAAGGGCACTTCTGAGAACCTCGTATTCGGAATCTGCTTGTCCATCCCCCTCATGCCTTCGTTAGCTCAAGCACCTGTTATCTTAGGATAGCAGGAACTTTCGCACCTCGGGATAAGGGCAATGTCCTGCGCATCTCCTCGAAAGAAGGTTCTCAGAAGTGCCCTTAAGCCGCCGATTTTCACAGATTTGACTGATCCAGCCACATCCTTTTGGGGTGTGGCTTATTTTTTGCCTGTGGGGTTCGCTGAGGAGAATGGGGACTTTCTTTTTTGAGTGCTGGTATTAGTTTGAAGGAGAGCTTGCGCGATCCGCGTAGAGTTTTCCTGCCCAGTCATGCGTTTCATCATTTTCACAGTCTTCGTCGTCTTCTTGTCTCTGCCTTCTATGGCTGGAGTGGAGGAGCAGCGTGCTGAGCTGGGTAAGTCGGCGAAGGCGGGCGACCATGTTGAGGTGCTGGCGCTGGCAGGTGAGCTGTTGCGCGAGGCTGACGACGAGAAGAGTGGCGAAGACCTGTTGGCGGCTTTCAAGGCTCATCAGGCGCTCAATCAAGCGGCCGAGGCGGAGGCGCTGATCCGTTCGACATTGAAGGCGAAGCCTAAAAACTGGCGAATCTGGTGGGCGGCGGCGCGGGCGATGGATCGATTTCAAATTCGCTATGGACTGCTGGAAGGGGGGCGTTTTGTGCGTGGCTTGAGCGGTCCGGAGGAGCAATGGAGTGGGGATCGAGACAGGGCGGAGAGCCTGCAATGGTATCTGGAGGCGTGGCAGCGAGGAGGTCAGGATGCGGGTAAGAGCGAGCAAACCGAGCTGATTGAGGCATTTTCCAGAGTGGTGCGGCGCAAGGACTACGGTTGGATGGTGGAAAAGACGGTCGGGGCTCCTTTGCCGGCCTATGGTGAGCGGCCGGTGCCAATCCCCGACTTTGAGCTCATCAACCAAGCGGTTGAGACGGTCGAAATGCCGTGGGATGCCAAAAACGACGGCGAACTTTTCAAGTGGGCGCTGAGCCGGGCCAAGGAGCTCGGTCGCAGGCCGCGGGAGGAGTATGACGCCGCCTTTGGCGAGGCACTGATGGATCACTACGGGCTGCCAAGGGGGCACGCGGTCGATTGGTGGAAGCCGGATGACGAATTTGAAGGGAAACTTAGGGCTCTGAGCGATCTCGAATTTCTGGAGGACGGTCAAGTGCGCAAGATCGTGGAAGAGAATGGGTTCATGCCCCTCTTGGAGACCATGGCGATGTCAGCACGCCCCGCGAACCCTGCGGCGGAGCGAGCGAGGGAACGGATCTCGAGCTTCCGCCGCGCTCGTCTGCAGTATGATAGGCTTGCACGTGAAATTCAGGCTTGGCTGCAGGTTATCCCTCAAGAGAAGGGAGATGACATCGATAGCGATGAAATGGAGGATAGCGAGGGTGCCGATGCGGCCCTACTACTGACCCCTCGGGGGCGCTGGATCGAAGAACTCGAGAGCTTGGTGGGAGTTCACGTGGAAATTCCGCAAGTGGATCAGAGCTTCCCGGTGGGGCGCCCGCCGGAGCTGACGCTATTGCTCCAGAATGCGGAAGACTTTGTGGTCACCGCGCAGCCGATCGATCTCCGCCTTTTGCTGCGAAGAATCGAAGAATACCTGCGCTCCGATCCAAAGGAGCTCGAGGTTGACCGACTCGACCTCGATTACCTTCAAGAGAAGATTCTGGTTGGCGGGTGGCGAGATTTGCTTGGAGAAGAGCGTTTCCGCCATCGATACATCGTTGGTAAGAGTGAATGGCATCGACCGAAGCCCCGAACCATCAGACTTCCATTGGATCAAGGTGGTCCGTGGATGGTGAGCTACGAATTGCCCAGTGGAGATCAGTATTTTCAATTGCTGTGGATGGCAGACATTGCGGCGGTGATCCATCATGGTGGAGGTCAATCGAGCCTTAACTTGATGGACGCTCGAGAAGGAAAGCCGATCCCTAGAGCCAAGGTGACGGTTCTGGGCTGGAAGCGGCTGGTGAAGCCAAATGGTAAGACTCGCCTGCTCGTGAGCCGTTTTCAGCGATTCGCCGGGCAGGATGGTCAGATCACCATGCCAAAGGAGACTTTGCCCGAGGATTTTAACTGGATGATGTGGATGGAGTCGGGTGGGAAGCTCAGTGTTTTGCCTGAGTTGAGTCGTTTTCGTCCGGATTTACAAAGTTCGCCGAAAAGTCGTCTGAGGCTCTTGTTGTTGCCGCAGCGTGAACTGGCCCGGCCCGGAAGCACGGTTGATCTGGCCCTTATCGCAGCTGTGGCCGATCATCAAACTGGGCGTGATACTGAATCGCCATTGGCTGGCAGAATGATGAAAGTGAAGCTTGTCGGTGAGGGGATTGAGACCGCATCGGTTGAGATTAAGTTGGACTCTTACGGCGCGGGCAAGGCCAGTGTCGTCCTGCCAGATGATGCGCCCACGGGAGATTACCGATGGGTTTTTGAGTCTGACGAAATTGAGGGGCTCAATCGAATTTCCTCAGGTCAGCGCAGACCCGGCGAAGAGGACCTCCGGCCCCTATTGACGGGCTTAAACCACGTTGAAGTCACCGAAAAGAAGCTTCCTCCGATACCTGGTCTAAAGCTTGAAGGTCTTGAGCCGAAGATTTTGACTGAGGGGATCGTGCTGAAGATAAAGCCGTCGCTAAGTCTCGAAGCGAATTGGCATAACGTTTCTCTGGAGGTCGCCGCTTTGGCTGGTGATCGAGGTCCCAAGGAGTCGGTTTCGTGGTGTCATCGCTCGGAATCACAGGAACAGGCGGCTCGAGGAAGCGTGCTGGAGCTGTGGACAGAGGGCGAAGTCGACGGCAAGGGCAACGGAGAGGTCAGTCTAAATCTATCCGAGCTAAAAGGGGATACCCCTGCGGCACAGTTACAAATTCGCTATTTTGAGAGAGATCAGCTCATTGCTCAGGAGTTGGTTGAGCTTCCTCGGAACCCATCAATCAATATCCAACCGAGCATTCGGCTACGCAGTCAATTTGCGGTGGTCGATCAACCATTCGTGGTTGAGGTGGGGGCTCGTTTGAGAGGGGGCCCTAGTCTGGCAGTGCGTGGAGATGTCTTGTTGGAGCGGCGTTTTCAGAATGGATTCGAGCTAGTAGATACCGAAAAATTCACTGCCGATGAGAGTTCGGACGAAGTTAGGTTCAAAATCAAGGATGCAGGCAACTACCGGGCCAGAGTGGTGCTTGAGGGGCAGGCGGAACTGGAAGAGTTTTCGGCCGACTTTGTCTGCGTCGATTCGGGCGGCGGCGGAAGCCGGATTTGGGTGGGTGAACTGGCCAATGAGGTCGAGCCGGTTTTGGTGCATGTGATCTCCGAGTTGCCAAGCTGGGACCCCTCCTCCCAAGCACGCTTACTGATCCAATCTCGATGGCCTGAGCAAGTGGTGATGCTCTATTACGGGAACTCAGTGAGTGGCTTTAGCAAACGCCTGGTTAGAACCCGGGACCACGGAGCATTTGTGAGTTTGCCTGTTTCATTGGAGCAGGCCCCGGATTTTCAAGTGATTGCAATGGTGGTTCGCGGGGCTCGACTGGGCCGTCACGAGCTGACCTTGAGAATCACGCCAGAGAGTCGGAAGTTGAATTTGGAACTGGTCACTTCGCCCAGTGGGGAGAGCATCCTGTCGGCTTTCAAAGCCGATAACTCACCAACGGCAGCCCGAATTTTCGTTCGTATCGCGGCGAGGAGGCCAAGTTTTAGTGAGCAGTGGATCGATCCCGTCGAGGCCTTCTGGCAATGGGATAATCCGAGCTGGTGGGGGCTTAGCCACAGTTTGAGGAGCTTCGGTTCGCGCGGGTTCGCCGACATCATCAGCAATCAGTATGGTGGAAATGCGCCCCGAGGTGGTGCGTTAGGCTCGCTGAACCCGGCGGCACTTAGAGGAGCCTGGGAACTCGATTATCTGGCAAGCGCCGACTTTCAGCGCGAGCTCGTTGAGCTACAGATCCCTGAGTCCGGTCAGTTGAAACTGAGCCCAGCGCTGCAAGCTAGGCTCGCCGCCGGTTGGTTTGAGATGGTCGCGGTAGCACCCGGCAACCACGTGGGCTCGATCAATAAATCAGGGCTTACCCAGAAAGTTCCGAGTAAGCCCTGACTTGAGTTTGATTGATCTATGATCAGTCGAATTTGTCCGTGACAGCACCTTCAGAGGCGGAGGCGACGGTGCGGGCGTATTTGCCTAGAACGCCGCGATTGGCACCTGGGCCGCTGCCCTTGTAGCTGGAAAGTCGCTCCTCGTATTCTTCGTCGCTGATCAGCACGTTGATGCTGTTCTTAACGGCATCGATCTCGATGATGTCGCCGGTTTTAACAATGCCGATGGGTCCGCCGTTGGCAGCTTCAGGCGTGATGTGGCCGACATCGAAGCCGTGGGATCCGCCGGAAAAGCGGCCATCTGTGATCAGGGCGACCTCCTTGATTAGTCCGCGACCTGCAACTGCGGAGGTGGGGGAGAGCATTTCGCGCATGCCCGGGCCTCCGACGGGGCCTTCGTTGCGGATGACGACTACGTCACCGGCGACGACGTTGCCGCGCAGGATGCCGATCAGAGCTTCCTCTTCACCCTCGTAAACTTTGGCCGTGCCCTTGAAATAGAGACCTTCTTTGCCGGTGATTTTACCGACCGCGCCGCCGGGGGCAAGGTTACCGCGGAGGATGCGCAGGTGGGTTGATTCCTTGATCGGCTTATCAAAGGGATGAATGATGTCCTGCTCATCGGGGAAACTGGCGTAGGGCTGAACGTCTTTCAATGACTCCGCTACGGTCTCGCCAGTGACGGTGAGGCAGTC
>CAXIBU010000189.1:0-6245 GCA_964021555.1 uncultured Verrucomicrobiales bacterium
AACCACGAACCCCGGAGGGCTAGACGGAACGAAGAGAAGTCAAATACACGGAATACACGAAAGCTGTGGTTCTGCTGGGTTAGAGTTATTGTGAGACTTGGGTAGGGTGAAAGTTTGAATTGCTTGCTAGACTTGGTGGTTGATTTTCGTAGGAATGGGAGGATGAGCAAACTAAGAACACTTATTTCACTATCGGCCCTGCTTGGGATTTCATTGGGGGCGGCTGCTGAGCCGGTTAGCCTGTTTAATGGTAAGGACTTGGAGGGATGGCATGCTGATGTTCCTGCCAAGGACAAGAATCCGGATGTTCCCAAGAGTTTCGTCGTGCGCGATGGCATGTTGGTTTCGATGGGTAAGCCGGGAGGTCACCTGATCACTGACAAGTCCTACGAGAATTATCGGCTGGAAGTGGAATACCGCTTTCCTAAGAAAGGCGGAAACTGTGGGGTGCTGGTGCATGCCTCGACCCCGCGCGAGCTTTACGGGATGTTTCCTAAGTCGATCGAAGTTCAGATGATGTCAAAAAATGCCGGGGACTTCTGGTGCATCGGTGAGAACATTTCTGTTGATGACATGGAGAAGCGTCGTCCCAAGCGCAATGCAGACCAGGCCTATGGTGGTGGTCCAAAGGATGCCCGCCGCATTTTGAACCTCACCGACGATTCCGAGAAGCCGCTCGGTGAATGGAATACCATGGTGATCGAGTGTTCAGGTGACGAAGTCAAAGTCACGGTCAATGGAGATCTCGTAAACCACGGCACCGACTGCACCGCAACCAAGGGCCAGATCGCCCTTCAAGCTGAAGGGACGGAAGTCGAATTTCGCAAGGTCATGCTGACCTCACTTGAAGACGAGTAGTTTGACCACAGTTATCCCGCAAAGGGGGATCACTTCCAGCTTTCGATCCGCGGCTTCAGGTCAGCTTGGAGCCTGCGGTGTTTGCTGGAAATGCTGCGCTTGAGCTGGCTGATCCATTCGGAATCTTCGGCGTTTTTCTCGCGGTTTTTGAGGTAGTTATCGAGCCCTTCCAAGCTCAGCGCTTTCTCGGCGTAGCTGGTCGGGTTGGTCGCGTATTTGGCGACGTCGTTGATGAAACTTGAAATGAGCGCCAAGCTGCTGAAGAGCGTGCCGATGCTGAGTTGGGCGAATTTTTCCCGCGCTTCGCTCAAGCTATCGAGCTTTTGCTTGCTGGGGCGAAGGTCGAGCCCGTCCAAGCTACCACCGACATGTCCGACCGCGGTGCGGAGTTCTTGGCTGATGTGCGATGAGGAGACGAGCTTCGAGAGGTGATTGGAGAGTTGGGTGACTTGGGACCAGATGGGGAGGTCGGTGTAGATGTCGTAGAGCCGGAGAGTGAGATTATCGCCCAGGTCTGAGAGCTGGAGCTCTAGTAAATCTTCAGTGACCAGTGAGGAATCCAGAGCGACCATGGGCCCGAGGTGCTCGAAGATTGGCTTCATGAGGCTCTTGTAGCCTGGGAAGGTGTGGCCACGGCCATCGATCTTAGCGGTATCGCTGCGCAGCTGGTATTGATCGACGGCTTGGGCGACAGGATCTGCATTCATTGAAGTGGCTGGCTTCAGCGCATACATGAGGGTGAGCTGATCGAAGGTGGCGAAGGAAAGCGCCTGAGAACCACGGCTTTGGATCAACTGCCAAGCTGCCTGCTGAGCTTCCTTGAGGTCGGTGCCTGCCGGAGCTTGTGAGGGGTGGGCGGGGCTGCGCAGGAGACCGAGTGTATTGTGAGCTTCGAAGAACTGAATGAAGTTCTCGCTGGGCCCGTGGATGGTGGCATTCTCATCGTAGGCCTTCAGCTCGCCGTAGTAGCCGAGCACGAGTTTGGCGAAGCGGGGATCTGGGTTTGGCTGGCCGGAGGCTGAGAGGTAGCGGTCGCTGGTGATCTCGGAATAGGGGCGTGCTCCCATGGCCAAATTCGTGATCGCCTGTTTGCAGCAAATATCAGCTGTTGGGGTGACGAGCAGGGGGAGGCCAACGTCTTCGCAGACTTGCCTAAGCTCCTTGAGGAAGAGATCGAGGATTTGGTCGAATCCGCCGAAATCCGCGAGGTCGATCTCGGGATGGGCGGCGAGGAATTTCGCGCGAATCGCGGACTCCTGCTGACGCAGGTCGCGAATGACAAAGGGCATGGCTCCTCCAGGCACGCCGCCCTGGGAAAGCTTGTCCTTCTGATCCCTGGCGATATCGCCATCGCGGCGCTGTGGCGAGGCCCCCCAAACATCGCGCGAAACCCGTTGCAGGCGCTCGTAGCTGTCCTCGTCGGGGATGAGATCTGGATTGATGTTTTTGAGAGAATGGTGGGCTGATCCACCCGAGAGTGGGCCTTCGACCGTCTCGATGAAGTCGACACCGAGCTCGGCAGCGGCTTTCAGCGCAGCCATGGACAGGTCTGAATTGGTCGAGTGGACGTGCAGGGCCAAGGGCACCTTGCGCGGCTTGAGGAGAGCCTGCAGGGCGGGGACCAAAGTCGCGACTCGATCAGCGGTAAGCTGGCCGGACATGTCCTTGATCGCGATACTATTGTAACCCTTGTCCAGGAGCGCTTTGGCGTAGTTGACGTAGTAGGCATCCGAGTAACGCTCGGGTGCGGAAGCATAGTGAGTGAAGCATAGGGCTGCCTCAAGCGTGATGCCCGGGCATGACTTCACGGATTCCGGAAGTTCGAGGTTATCGATGTCATTCAGGGCATCGAAAGAGCGGATCTTGGTGATCCCGGCCTGGATGAATTCGTTGAGGGTGGCCTCGATTACATCGCGGTCGTAGTGGCGGAAGCCGAGCGCATTTGCCCCGCGAAAGAGCATCTGCAGCGAAAAGGGCTTGGAGCCCGCCTGGCGGCCGAGAGCGTGGCTCATCGAACTGACGATGGTGAAGGGGTTGACCCCGCATTTGATCGCAATCTGAAAGCTCTGGCCACCTGCCAATTCTGCGCCAACAAATCCGGCGGCTCGGCTGGCGGCGAGGACTTTGGCCATTTCGGCGACATTAAAGGTCCAGTCGGCGGCATCGAGGGTCGATTGTTGGCCGTCGCGGAGGGACAGGTTGATCAGTTGTGGGGAACTCATAAATATAATAGAAGGTGGGGGCAGTGCGGAGGGCAGGGAAACTCAGCCATGCGCTCAGCCGAGACTGGTCTCGAGGTAGTTGGCTCCATTTTTTCCTGCGGTCATCGCTTTGGAATTCCTGGGCAGAAGGAAGAAGTCGCCGACTTGGAAGGTATCGTAATCCGAATGGAGCTCACCGTCGAGGACGGTGATAATCACGCATTCATCAGGATTTGAGGCAAACACCTTGTTTCCGGGCGTAGTCTCCAGCCAGCGCACGACAAAGTCATCGCACTGGGTAATGATATTGCCGTGGGGCTGATCCATCGTGGGCTCGATGTCTTCAAAATCGATGCACTTCATTGACGGGGCGACGTGCAGGTCGCGCGGCTTGCCATCGAGGCCTAGCCGGTTCCAATCGAAGACGCGGTAGGTCGTATCGGAGCTTTGCTGAATTTCGTAAATCAAGAGGCCCGCGCCAATGGCATGCAAGCGCCCGCTAGGGATATAGATAAATTCGCCCGCCTTCGGCTCGATCGAGTGCACGAGCTCCTCGACGCCACCATTTTCAATCGCCGCGGCAAAGGCCTCCTCCGTGACGCCAGCTTTCAGTCCGATGTAGAGCTTCGCTCCGGGCTGCGCATCGGCCACATACCACATTTCATTCTTCGGCTCGCCACCCAGCTCCGCAGCGACTTTTGCCGGCGGATGAACTTGGATCGAGAGCTTGTCCTGAGCATCCAGGACCTTGAAAAGTAGCGGGAAATGATCCAGCTCGCCGAAGCGTTCCCCGAATAATTCAGTCCGCTGTTCCTGCCACAGTTCGTCGAGTGTTTTACCCGTTAGCCAGCCGCGTTCGACCTGGCTCATGGCTTCTGGGCGAGCACTGATTTCCCAGGATTCACCGAAGGGTGCCTTGGGCTTGGGAAGTCGGCGACCAAGAGTCGTTTGAAGGCTCCTACCACCCCAGACACGTTGCTGGTATTGCGGCGAAAATCGGATGGCGCGATTCATGCGCCGAGCATTCCGAAAACCACTGACTTTGGCAAGGCCACTTGTCCTATGGTGACGAAGTTTAGGGCACCTTGTCGAAAGAAGGTTCTCAGAGTGCCTTTTACTGATTGTCGAATGCCTCGCGCGTCACCACATAATTGGCATTGCAGCGCGGGCAGGTGACCGTGATGGAATCGTCGCCCTGGAATAGCTCGTCGGGACGGTCCTTCCACGAGCTGAGAACCGGAAGAATCTTCTCCAGCGTGCAGCCGCAGTGGAAGCGGAACTTGCGCGTTTCAAGCACCTTGGTTTCCTGGTCGTCGAGGATGGTCCGGACTTTCTCGGTATCCAGCCCTGCCAGCCACTCTTCATCGTAGTCAGGCTGGGCGACGATCAGGACAAATTCCTCATCGCCCAGGTCGAAGGCGCGGCAGGGGCGCTGCTCGCTCTGCTCGTAGTAGCTTTCGATCCAGGCGAGGGGCTTCAGTCCGGAGATCTCGAGAGTCGAATTTCGCGCTTGCTGATTGGCTCCCTCAAGCACTTGGGAGTAGAGGAGGTCGCGGTCAGTCTCGCGAATTTCTTCGGTAAAGAGTCGACCGACCAAGGTCTCATGGGTCGATGACCCTGTAGCGAAGAAGTTCACTCGTGGTGCCCGCAAATTCGCCGTCCAAGCATGGACCTCCTTCCAAGGGCGGGCAACGAGGTGAAGGGCCAGCACTGCGAGCATGTCCTTGAGGCACTGATCGAGGTCCTCGGGATAGCGGTGACCGTGCTGCATCAGGTGCAGGTAGTGGTCGGTGTAGATCGGGGTGAATTGCCCGCGAACCATCAGGCAATTGCGATGGCGGACAAAAATTGATTCGATCGTGGTGAACTCTTCGACGGGATCCATGCGCCAATCGGTAAACGAAAATTCGCCAGTCGCAATCGCGAAACGAGCTTATCGGGGCAGAATTTGGATCAAATTCGGCTCGCATGCGCTCCGACACCCCTTATCGTAGGGCGTGCCCAACGTGTATCTCGATCATAATGCCACCACGCCTCTCTTACCCGAGGTGCGCGAGGCCATGCAAGTTTACCTCGGTGATCAGTGGTTCAATCCCTCCAGCGGGCACCGCGGTGCCAAGCTAGTGAGAAAGGCGATCGAAGAAAGCCGAGCTCAGGTCGCCCGTTTGCTGGGCGCGACGCCTGAGGAGATCATTTTCACCTCTGGCGGCACGGAATCGATCAACACCGCGCTGCGAATGGTTGATCAAAAGGGCGCGCGAATTTTGACCACCGCTGCCGAGCA
Source organism: uncultured Verrucomicrobiales bacterium (assembly GCA_964021555.1). Taxonomy (GTDB): domain Bacteria; phylum Verrucomicrobiota; class Verrucomicrobiia; order Verrucomicrobiales; family Akkermansiaceae; genus CAXIBU01. The sequence goes on from CAXIBU010000189.1 coordinate 5,344, forward strand.
CAGCGCCGCCTACGAGACCTTGCAGGAGCTCGCGAAGGAGCGAGGAATCGAGGTGGTGAGCATCGGGGTCGGTGCTGACGGCTTGCTCGACTTGGAGGAACTCGCTCGCGAGCTGAAGGTCGAGGGCAATTATCTGCTCAATATCCTGTGGGCGAATAACGAGACCGGCGTGGTCCAGCCGCTTGCCGAGATCATCGATATGGCTCACCAAGCTGGTGTCCCGGTTCATGTCGATGCCGTTCAGGCTGCCGGGAAAATGCCGCTCTCTCCAGCGATAGCCGCTGCGGATTATGTTTCGATCTCGGGCCATAAGATCAACGGGCCAAAGGGAATCGGGGCGCTGATGGTGCGAAAGGCGCGCCGCTTCAGCTCGCTGATCAGTGGCGGCGGGCAAGAGCAGAAACGACGCGGCGGCACGGAGAATGTGCCGGGCATCATCGGGCTTGGGAAAGCCTGCGAATTGATTGTCGATGGAGCGGGGGACGAAGGGCTGAGCTCAGTTGCCGCCAAGCGGGACCGACTCGAAAAAGGCCTCACCGATCAACTTGAGTGCCGGGTCAATGGCAACGAGGCACCGCGCCTGGCCAATACCAGCAGCATCACCTTTCCCGGATGCCATGCCGAGGGCTTGTTACTCTTGCTGGAGGATGCCGGATTAATCTGCTCGACGGGATCAGCTTGTTCGACGGGGAAGCTTCAGCCTTCCCGAGTGCTGACCGCGATGGGGCTGAGCCGGGCGGATGCCAAGAGCACGCTGCGTTTTAGCCTGTCCCAATTGACTACCGACCAAGAAATTGACCACGCCCTCGAGGTGATCCCCAAAGCCGTGGCCAAGTTAAAGTCAGTGCAGAGCCCGATCGCGGGCCCTGTGGTGGTTTATCGACCGAAGTCGTAGCTCACTT
>CAXIBU010000190.1:0-6203 GCA_964021555.1 uncultured Verrucomicrobiales bacterium
AGCATCATGATCGCTTTTGATTGGTATGATCACCGGATCTACCGAGGGATCGCCCAATATTGCGCGGAGCAGCACTGGCATCTATCGCCGTATTTCTTCTCGGAACGAAGAGTTCCCAAGAACTGGTCAGGTGACGGAGCCATTGTTTGTTACGGGGAAGACAATGCCGAGTTCATCGAAAGTCTGGATATCCCTATGGTGGATGTGACGATCAAAGAAATTCCTAGGAAGATCCCGCGTGTGGTCGTCGACGATCAGAAGATTGGTGTCAGGGCGGCGAAGCACTTTATCCAGCGGGGATACAAGCAATTTGCCTACTTTTCATGGGACGTGGTGGAAGTGAATCAAGCCAGAAAGAAGGCGTTTTTTGAGACATTGATTGCTGCTGGGATCGAGACAAAAGCGATCCACACGATCAAGCAGCCAGGAGATGATGTGATTACCGATTGGGAGGCTCATCAACGCAATCTGGTAGAGCAGCTATCAAATTTGCCGCGTCCGCTTGCTGTTTTCACGGGGCAAGACAACTTGGGCGCGACCTTGATCGAGGCGTGCACCTCGGCTGGCATCATCGTGCCTGATGAGGTGGCAGTGCTGGGCGTCGATAATATCGAATTTCTCTGCGAATGTGCCTTTGTGCCATTATCCAGCATCGACGTCCATCTTAGTGATCTCGGATATGCAGCGGCTGAACAGCTCGGTCGTTTGATGGATGGAGAGATTGATAACGATGAACCGCCCAGGATCGTCCCTGTTGGCGATGTGATTATGCGGCGCAGCACAGATGGTTTAGCGGTTTCCCACCCCGCGGTGGTCAAGGCCTTGGAGCTAATGCGCCGGGAATTTCGTAATGGGCTGGTGCTCGAAGATGTTTACGAACATGTCGGGCTATCAAAACGTGGCATGGAGAAGGCTTTCAAGAAGCACCTCGCTAATTCACCAGCCGCCGTATTGCGTCAAATTCGGCTCAATTACGCCAAAAACCGCCTTAGCCAGACTGACGTGAAGATTGAAGCAATCGCGGCTGAATGCGGCTACAGCAATAGCTCGAACTTGAGCCATGCTTTCAATCGGGATGTTGGAATGTCCCCTCTGGAATACCGTAATACCTACCGTTCAGCACTTCGCTGATCACGAAGGCTACGATACACCAAGGAGAAGTCCGCTGGGTTTTACACTTCGCCCCGTCGAGCTTCGAGTTGTTCTCGAATTTCTTCGGAGCGCTTTTTGGTGAGGCCGAAGGCCGACAGCGCAATAATCGCCACGACGATGCCTAGGATAGGGATACCAGCGAAGGCGAGGCGCATGTTGAAGAAGGTTTCGGCGCTTTGTTGACCGCCCAGGGCAGGGTCAAAATTCGTCCAAGCGAGGACGAGACCGGACCCCCAACTTCCCAGCGCAAGGCCGAATTTCATGATGTAGGAGCCGCAAGCTGAGAAGGCGCCTTCACGGCGCTTGCCCGTCTGTAACTCGTCGTAGTCGACAATGTCTGCTCCGATGGCTCCATACATGGTCCAGAATCCAGCGGTGACAAAGGCGATCGTTCCAGCTGCGAGTAGCTGAAGGAAGGGGAGTGCCGGATTATAAAAGAACCAACTGGCAAGAAATACGACTATCCCCGAAATGAGAATGCTGAACATGGAGGCCTTCTTGCTCGTTGCCAGGGCGTATTTCGCGTAGCTCATGGCTCCGATCACTCCGAGCACTGTGCCAGCAAGTCCCATCCATAGGTTCCATTGTCCGCCGATGGTGGCATTGCCGTCACAGACGTAGAAAACGGTCAGGTTATACCCGATCCCTCCAAGCATACTGGTGCTGATACCGAAGGCGAGGGCGATGCACAACTGGGCGACAAATGGTCGGCATTTAAGCGCTCCTCCGAGGGTGGCTAAGATATTGACGCGATCCTGATTCCCCTCGGTGACCTTTTCGTAGTAGCGCTCCTTAATCGTGCAAAACATGAAGATACCGACGACAACCATGATGATTCCAAGAATGGTAGAGAAAACCCGAGCCCCGGCGAGCATGTCGGGCAGGCCGTTATCCATAAAGAACATCGGAAGCGTGATAAATGCGGCTGCGGCGAAAGTGGCGATCTCAGGGATCTTCTGGATCACGCCTTTGAAAGTGAAAACCGAAGTGCGCTCATCGTAATCAGGCGTCATTTCAGCACCCAAGCTCTGGTAGGGCATGTTGAAGCAGCTCACCAAGGTGATGAAAATGCTCGAGCCGATGGTGAAATACCAAAAGTAGGATTCTTCACTCCATCCCGTGTCCAAGAAAAAGAAGAACAGGGGGAGAGCAATTCCCGAGAGGATGGAACCAATCAGGATGTAGGGACGCCGCCTGCCGAAGCGACTACGAGTGTTATCAGAAAGCCAGCCGAAGAAGGGGTCTGAAACGGCATCCGCCAGGCGATTGATCAGAAGCGCCAAGCCGATCTTTTCGGGACTAAGTTGAAAATAGATACCAAAGAGGGACCACGCCATCGCAGGTAGCAGCCAGTTACCCCAGACTTCGTTGGTGGTGCCTAGTCCGTATGCTAGTTTTTCAATGAATGGTAGCCGGGCGGACTTGATTAGGCCGGGGGAAGAAATCGAAGCTTGATCTGACATGGTTGGATAGAATGATTCATCGTCGAAAGTCTGGCTAGACCACTTGTCACTGAATTTCTGCACTCAAAGGCTGATCGAGGAAACCAAAAATGGCGACCACCGAAGTGATCGCCATTGAAAACCAGGTCTGAGAGCCTGAACTTACTTGCGGCGGCGGATCAATAGACCCAAGCCAGTTAGACCGAGGAGGGCCGTGCTTGAAGGTTCAGGAACGGCGACTGTGAGGTTGTCGACATTCAAAGTATCTCCAGTGATCCAGTTGGTGCCACCGTTGGTGACTTGCTGAACAGTGCGGAATTGCTCCAAGGTAAAGCCTGAGTGAGCCGTCCCGGTGATTGCGAGTTGCTCGGAGCCGGCGCCAAGGGTGTAGAATCCTTGGAAAGATCCGACAGTCCCAAGGCTGCCAAAGTCGATTATGTAACGGATATCCAAGTCACTGATCGTAGCACCTGAGAAACCAGCGGCATTTTGATTCGTGCCAGTAGCGTCGGTGTATTGTAGGTTGAAGTCGCTGCCGTTGAACTCGAGGCGCATTCCCAAGTCGTTGTTTCCAGCAACGCCGGGCGTCGTGTCCCGAAGGAAAAAGCCGACACGGGCGGAGCCTGATACCGCCAAAGAGTTAGTAAAGTCGGCCGTCGTGATGGTCCAGCTTACCTCGACCTTGCCCGAAGAAGGAGACGACGAGAGAGTAGTTGTCCTGAACGAACTTAGATTGTCGTTACTAGGGTCACCGTTGTTAGTATTGGTTGAGCTGAATTGTAGCTGGTTCCCTTGAACTGAGGCTAGGCCTGGCGAATCTCCGCCGATCGGAACGCCGTTGTTACTAGTAGCACCAGAAAGCCCGGTGCCGTCTGGGTGGGTGAACTCCCACTGATCAATGATAGTTGAAGCTGATGCCGCGGCAACAGATGAGGCGAGAATTAGGGATAACAATTTCATAAATGTGGTATGATTGATCAGCAGATTGCGCGAGATTTCGTCAGAAACAAGAGTAGCCTCTAATGAAAAAAATCAGTGGCTCGCTGAATATGCGTCCCAAGTCGATTTTCTAGCCATTAATAGCCAATAGGCTAAGTTTCCGCTCGTTACACAAGGCTAACAGTTCGTCTTTGCCGAGTAATAGAGTGCGGTTGGCTTCTATGGCGATCGTCTGCACACCTGCGTCGGCCGCATTGCGGATGGTATCCGGGCCGATCACGGGGACGTCGAAGCGAAAGTCTTGGTTTGGCTTCGACACTTTGGCGAGACTCAATTGCTTGTGACGACCTAGTTCGCCAGCCCGCTTAATGCAGTCGTTGGTCCCTTCGAAGGCCTCGACTGCGAGCACGGTGCCGCGGCGCACGATTGCGCATTGCCCGATATCTAGTTCGCTGGTCTTCTTTGCGATGTCGAAGGCGTATTGCGCATCATCTAGGTCGGCTTGCTTGGGCTTCGGTCCGGCAATCAGACCCTCGCCAGGAAGCAGGTCTTCCAGAAATGTCGTAGCCGGAAGGAGTTCGATCCCGTCCTTGGCCAGTTCGTCAGCAATCGCACCGAACATGCTTTCCGCATTTCGCTGCTTCAGTTTAGCCAGAACCACGAGAGTTCTGAGGTCGGGTCTCAGCTGATAGAGATTGGATGGAGTGATCTGCCCGACCATAATGGCATTTTCCACTCCTTGCTTTTTGAAAAACTTAATGAGCTTGCCGAGCTGTCCGACGCGGAACCAATCCATCGCCTCGACCTCGTCTGCCAACTTGGGATCGGTCTCACCATGAAATCCGGCGATGACTAGCTTGGGTGGAGTGGATTGAGCTTTAGCGGCATCGATAAAGGTTCGAGGGTAAATTCCTCGGCCCGCAATGATTCCGATGGTGCTCATGAGGCTGGCTAGGCAGGTTGCTTGTGCTCGTTCTCCTCAGGATCGACGAAGGTCTGGACGCTGCCATTGTGGGTAGCGCCCGGATCGACCTGGATCGATTTCATATAGATATCACCATCGACCTTGGCTGTTTTCGAAAGAATAACTGGGCCCGAGCAATGGATCTCGCCGATCAGGTGTCCGGCGACGATGACTTCTTGGGCTTCAATCGGGCCGACGAGGGTCAGTTCGCAACGCCTGCCGAGAATGAGTTTTTTAGCCTTAAGTCCCTTGATTCTGAGTTTTCCCCGGGTGTTGAGCTCGACGGTGTCAGTGGCGACGACCGGGCCGGTGATTTCACCGTGGACGATCAAGTCTCGGCAATGGATCGTGACACCTTGAGCGCTGGATTTGCGCTGAATCTCGACCTTGCCGAGAGTTTTAATTTCACGATTGTAGAGCCCGGAGATGCTCATGTCTTCGAGATTGATGTATGAGCCGCAGTTGTTGCAAATGCTGGACTGTGCCTTTTCAGGAACCTTGATGACCGCGTCGCACTCGAAACACTCGATGGCTCGGCTCGGGAGGCTTTGAGAGGCCGTTCGGTCAAGCGTGAAGGCTGGCTGATCTTCAGCAGGTTGGATGGGCGTCAGGCTATCGGTTTTGCTGAAACGAGGGGTCGATGACGGCTTGCTGGGATCGACGGCCACGCCATCGATGACCCGATAGTAAAGCCCGCAGGAGCGACAATGGGTCGAAAGAGCGGCCCGCGGTTCAAATTGAACGTGGTCGCACTTGGGACAGGGTATTTCGATTTTCGTGCTCACAGATCGTTGCTCAGATGATGTGACACGAAAAACCCGCCTCGGCAAGCTCGGGGCGGGTTTCACGTGAAATATTTTAGCAGTCTTAACCTTCGACGCCTTTTAGTCTGCCTTGGCCGTCCGAGGACTTGGCTGAAGCGCTAGATTTGTCCGAGCTAGAGTCGGATTTTTGGGGAGAGCTTGAGCCAGAAGCTGGCTTAGACGCCGATGTTTGTGGCTTAGAGGCAGTGGCTTGATCTTTGGAGCCTTGCGTGGATTGTGACGACGAAGTCGTGCTGGCCTTGCTGATTGATGGGGCACCGACGGCGGACTTACCGACGAATACTGCACCTGGCTCGATGACGAGAGTGGCTGCCTTGACGTCACCTACGAGCTCGGCGGTGGAGCGCAGCTCGATGCGATCGGTGACGGTGATGTTACCTTCGATCTTACCGTGAACGACGATGGTCTTCACTTTGATCTCAGCCTTGATGCGGGCATTTTCGCCAACGGTCAGAGAGCCATCTGAGTTAATTTCGCCAACGATCTTACCATCGACCAAGAGGTCATTGGTGAATTTGACGGAACCTTCGATCTCGACATCGTCGCTGAGGACGTTGCGGGAAGAAACGGGTGGGCGTGATTGGCTTGCTGGAGCGGGTGTGCTTGCGGTCGGTGCTGGGGAACTACTGGCTGGGGCCTGCTGTGACCAACTCGAAGTCGAAGCTTTCGGGCGGGACTCACTGGGAGCGCTGCTGGAAGATGCTGGGGTGCTTGGGGCTGGAGTAGAAGACGCAGCTGAAGAAGACGGGCTAGGTGATCCTTTCGAAGATGAATCCTGACGATTGTTGATGCGCTTAAATGGGTTTTCCACACGCCCATAAAACGCCCCTCAAGAAACGATGTCAAAACGGAAATGCGAATCGTCGCAGATTTTGAATTGAC
>CAXIBU010000191.1:0-6173 GCA_964021555.1 uncultured Verrucomicrobiales bacterium
GAGAGAAATTCGGCGGCCACGGGGGATGCCTCGTCTAGGGCGACGGGGGAGCCGCTATCTCCGCGCTCGCGGGTGGCGATGTCGATGGGGATCTGGGCGAGGAGGGGGACTTTGAGGCGTGCCGCCTCTTTGGCTCCGCCTTCTTTACCGAAGATGTGATAGATCTTGCCGTCGGATGGACATTTGAAGTAGGCCATGTTCTCGACGAGCCCGAGGATGGGGACGTTGACTTTGGCGAACATTGAGACGGCCTTGCGGGCATCGATGAGGGCCACTTCTTGCGGCGTGCTGACGATGACGGAGCCGTCAACGGCGACGGTCTGGACGATGGACAACTGGATGTCACCTGTGCCCGGAGGGAGATCGAGGATGAGGTAGTCGAGCTCGCCCCATTCGCACTGACGCAGGAACTGCTGAGTGTAGCGGGTGGCGAGGGGACCGCGGACGATCACGGGGGAATTTTCTTCGAGCAGGAATCCCATGGACATCAGCTTGATGCCGTGAGCTTCGATTGGGATAATCTCATTCTGTTCATTGGCCATGGGGCGTTCGTTGGAGCCGAACATCATCGAGATTGATGGACCGTAGAGGTCACAATCGCAGAGACCGACTTTGGCACCTGTCTTTGCCAAGGCGATAGCTAGGTTCGAGGAAACGGTGGATTTCCCCACACCACCTTTGCCCGAGGCAACCGCGATGATCTTTTTAACCCCGGGGATGCTCGATTGCCCTACTGATTGATTGGTCTGGCCAGCGGCAGCCGCGGCTTGGTCGGGATTCTTGACGTTGATGTCGATCTTGACCGTGCCGATGCCCTTGAGACCATCGAGGACTTCGTGACACGACTTAAAGATCTGCTCCGGCACCTCAGGGCTGCGGGTTTGAACCTCAAGTTTCACCGAGACGGTGTCGTCATCGATAAGAACGTCCTTTACCAATCCAAACGAAACGATGTCACGGCTGAAACCGGGATATTTCACCTCTTTGAGAGCCTGGCGGATAATGTCTTCAGTGATCATGTCGCGGGCGAGATAACCCAGCTCTGAGAAATGAAAAGGCAAATTCAGCGAGGAATGGATCTAGATGGCAGCTCTGAGTCATTCATTCTCGAAATGGAATAGCCGCCAGTCATTGAGTCCTAATCCATTCGCACTCGGGAGATACAATTTTCCTAAGGAGCAAAGCGCAGCTGTGACACTTTGAGTCAAGAGACAGACTGTCGCGCGAGTAGTGCGTTAGTATGGGTCAATTTGTCTCTTTTTGCCGTGGTGTTACAAATCTAGTCCGAGATGCTTATGTTATTATTATACTTATTGTAAGTTACTTATGACTTAAATGTTCTCATCTGGCACAGTCTTTGCAAGGAGATTGCTAGATAATCTAATTCGTCCTCAATCCGTGGGGGCTAACAATTCAACAAAGACACAACTACTATTATGGCAAAAATTCTAGGAATCGATCTCGGGACGACCAACTCCTGTATGGCCGTCATGGACGGTGGCGAGCCCACTGTTCTCGAAAACTCCGAAGGCGCACGCACCACCCCATCGGTGGTCGCCTTTACTAAATCCGGTGAACGCCTCGTCGGTCAGGCCGCTAAGCGCCAGGCAGTGACGAATGCGAAGAACACCATTTTCTCAGCCAAGCGCCTCATCGGTCGCAAATTTGATGAGCTTACCGACGAAGACAAGGCGATGCCTTACGAAATCGTGAAAGCTGCCAACGGCGACGCCCACATTCAAGTGGAAGTCGGTGGCGAGAAGAAGACTTACTCTCCACAGGAGATCGCTGCAATGGTTCTTGGCAAGCTCAAGACTGATGCTGAGACCAAGCTGGGTGAAACCATCACTGAAGCGGTCATCACCGTTCCAGCTTACTTCAACGATTCCCAGCGAAATGCGACCAAAGCGGCTGGTGAGATCGCCGGTTTGAAAGTTCGCCGCATCATCAACGAGCCAACCGCAGCTGCGCTCGCCTACGGTCTCGATAAGAAGTCCGATGAGAAAATCGCGGTTTATGACCTCGGTGGCGGAACCTTCGATATCTCGGTCCTTGAGATCGGCGACGGTGTTTTCGAAGTTCTCGCAACTGACGGCGACACCCAACTTGGCGGTGATGATTGGGACAATGCACTCATCAAGCACATCGTCGAGGAATTCAAAGCTGCCGAAGGCATCGACCTCACCGGTCAGCCTGACGCTCTCCAGCGGATCAAGGAAGAAGCAGAGAAAGCCAAGATCGCTCTCTCCAGCTCACAGTCCTACGACATCAACCTGCCATTCGTCACGGCTGATGCCACAGGTCCCAAGCACATTCAGCTTACCCTTAGCCGCTCCAAGCTTGAGCAGTTGACTTCACACCTCTTTGATCGCACCAAGAAGCCAGTCCTCGACTGTCTCCGCGAGGCAGATTGTTCTGCTAGCGACATTGATGAGCTCGTTCTTGTCGGCGGCATGACTCGCATGCCTAAGGTTGTCGAGACCGCTAAAGAGCTCGCAGGCAAGACGCCTAACCAAGGGGTCAACCCGGATGAGGTTGTCGCTATCGGTGCAGGGATCCAGGGTGGAGTTCTTCAAGGTGACGTCACCGACGTTCTCCTTCTCGACGTGACGCCTCTGACTCTCTCCATCGAGACCATGGGTGGCATCGCTACCGCAATGATCGAGCGCAACACCACGATCCCAGCGAAAAAGTCGCAGATCTATTCAACCGCCGCCGACAACCAACCAGCGGTCGACATCCGAATTTGCCAAGGCGAGCGCAAGATGTTTGAGGACAACAAGCTCCTCGGCAACTTCCGCCTCGATGGGATCGAGCCTGCGCCACGCGGGGTGCCTCAGATCGAGGTGACTTTCGATCTCGATGCCAACGGTATTCTCAATGTCTCGGCCAAGGATAAAAATTCCGGCAAGGAGCAGAAAATCTCCATTGAAGGTTCTAGCGGACTTTCCGACGAAGAGATCGCCAAGGCTAAAGCTGATGCTGAAGCCAATGCCGAAGCCGATAAAAAGCGCGCCGAAGCGGTTGAGGCGAAGAACAAAGGCGAAGCCATGGTCCACCAGGTCGAGAGCCAACTCAGCGAAGCCGGCGATCAACTGCCAGCTGAACTGAAAACTGAAATCGAAGGCAAGATTGAGGCTGTGAAAGAAGCTCTCAAAACCGACGATCTCGATCAGATCAACCAGGCAACTGGTGAGCTCGAAGCTCTCCTCGGTCAACTTGGCCAAGCAGCTCAGGCTGCCCAGGCTGGTGCGGCACAACCCGACGAAGCCACACCGGCTGACGATTCGGGCGAGGGCAGCGAACCACGCAAGGCCAAAGGCAAGGTCGTCGATGCCGAAGTCGTCGAAGACTAATAGACTAACACTTTCCCGCGCTGGGTTGAATTTCGATTCGATCCAGCGCGGTTTTCAACCAAACCAACACCAACACAAAACTAGCAAATAATATGGCTATCCAACCGATCGGACAACGTGTCCTCGTCAAGCGAATCGAAGCTGAAACCACCACCGCTGGCGGCATCGTCCTTCCAGACTCAGCTAAAGAAAAACCACAAGAAGCTGAAGTAATCTCTATCGGCACTGGCGGTTTCGATGACAACGGCAAGAAGATTGAATTCTCCGTTGCCCAAGGTGACGTCGTTCTCATTTCCAAATACGGCGGAACCGACATCAAGCACGATGGCGAAGACCTCCTCATTCTCAACGAAAGCGACATCCTCGCAGTCGTTAAATAATTCTAAATCGGCTCTCCAGAGTCGCAGACTAATTCAATAACAAACAACAGTTAACTAATAACCAATCATGGCTAAACAACTCCAATTCGACGAAAAAGCACGCCAGTCCCTGCTTCGCGGTGTTGAGCAACTCGCTCGCGCTGTCAAAGCAACTCTCGGACCTGCCGGCCGCAACGTCATCCTCGACAAGCAATTCGGTTCACCAACCATCACCAAGGACGGCGTCTCAGTCGCCAAGGAGATCGAACTCGAATGCCCATACGAAAACATGGGCGCACAGCTCATCCGTGAGGTCTCCAGCAAGACTTCTGACATCGCTGGTGACGGAACGACCACCGCTACCGTTCTCGCTGAGTCCATCTACAAAGAAGGCCTTCGCAACGTGACTGCTGGTGCAAACCCGATCTCACTTCAGCGCGGCATCATGAAAGCCACTGAGGCGATCGTTGCTCAGCTCAAGGAAATCTCCAAGACTGTCTCCGACACCAAAGAGATTGCTCAGGTCGCTACCGTTTCCGCTAACTGGGACGCTGAAATCGGCAACATCATTGCTGAGGCAATGGACAAAGTCGGCAAAGACGGCACCATCACCGTTGAAGAAGCCAAGGGCATCGAAACGACGCTCGACGTTGTAGAAGGCATGCAGTTCGATAAAGGATACCTTTCTCCTTACTTCGCGACCGACACCAACACCATGGAGACGTCCTTTGAGAATCCTCTCATCCTCATCAACGAGAAGAAGATCTCCAACCTCAAGGACATGCTTCCCTTGCTTGAGAAAGTCGCCAAAACTGGCCGTCCTTTCCTCATCATTGCTGAAGACGTCGAGGGCGAAGCCCTTGCGACACTCGTGGTCAACAAGCTCCGTGGCGTTCTCAACGTCGCAGCTGTCAAAGCTCCTGGTTTCGGCGATCGTCGTAAAGCGATGCTCGAAGACATCGCCATCCTCACCGGTGGCAAAGTCATCACCGAAGATCTCGGCATCAAGCTTGAGTCCGTCGAGCTCGAAGACCTTGGTTCCGCCAAGCGCGTCATCATCACCAAGGAAGACACCACTGTCATCGAAGGTGAAGGCACCAGCGAAGCCATCACTGGCCGCGTGAACCAAATCCGTCGTCAGATCTCTGACTCCACGTCCGACTACGACACCGAGAAGCTCCAAGAGCGTCTTGCCAAGCTCGCCGGTGGTGTTGCTGTGATCAACGTCGGTGCTGCGACTGAGACTGAGATGAAAGAGAAGAAGGCACGCGTCGAAGACGCCCTTCACGCCACACGCGCCGCTGTCGAAGAAGGCATCGTTCCTGGTGGTGGCACCGCTCTTCTCCGTGCGCTTAAGCTCTGTGAAGACTCCAAGTGCTGCGATGCGGCTTCAAACGAAGATGAGAAAACCGGTATGGGCATCGTTTCTCGCGCCGTCGAAGCTCCTCTCCGTCAGCTTGCTGCCAACGCAGGTCGCGAAGGCGCCCTCATCGTTGAGCGCGTCAAGAACGGCACCGAAGGTTACAACGTCGCTACCGACACCTACGAAGACCTCATCGAAGCTGGTGTGGTGGACCCAACGAAAGTCACGCGCTCCGCTCTGCAGAACGCTGCCTCAATCTCAGGTCTCCTCCTCACCACTGAAGCCCTCATCACCGACATCCCTGAGAAGGAAGATGCAGGTGGCCACGGTCACGACCACGGCGGAATGGGCGGCATGGGTGGAATGGGCGGCATGATGTAATCATTCGCTCGAGCCCGGCTCGAACTTACAAAGCCCCGTCGATCACTTCGATCGACGGGGCTTTTTTCATTTCTCTAACTTGCGATTTAAGAAAGGTGCGCTTGGTTGAATGATTATGTTTACTAGACTTGTCCACTTAGCAGAATCAAATCTCGACAGTTTTAAATATGGCCTGAGCCGAATCACCGGATTGCGTCGCCCAGTCGAGATTGTGACCTATCCAGGATATGGAAATTCAAAAATATTGACGCTTAGGGGTCGCGTTCTAACGGCCAAGCATGTCCCTCGGTCAGGGGCGGACGATAGCGATTGGAAGAACTTTCTGCGCATGAGCCGAAACTGGTTCACTGACGAAATTCCTCATGCGAAAGTGGAGGCGAGACTCGGGACACATCTGATGATTGTCGAGGCCGATGAAGAGGGCTACTTTTCTATTGAGATCAAGGCGGCGGAGGGTGAAGCTTTTGAGCCTGGATGGATCGAGGTGCCACTGCGTCTGCTCGATCCTTCGCCTGAGAGCGCGGTCGAGGCGATGGCTCTTGTCCAAGTCCCTGAGAAAAATGCTGAATTTGGAGTGATCAGTGACATTGACGACACGGTGATTCACACAGGAGCGACAAGTGTCTTGCAGATGGCAAAGAACACCCTTCTAGGCAATGCACACACCCGTGTCGTCTTTGACGGTGTAACGGCCTTCTACGCAGCTCTTGGAAG
>CAXIBU010000192.1:0-6139 GCA_964021555.1 uncultured Verrucomicrobiales bacterium
CATCTTGCATCTATTGAAAATCATGAGGTTCAAGTTTGAGCCTTGAAATCGGCTCCATTTTATTTTGGCAAGCCCATCGATGCGCTGGAATCACGCCTGCCAAAAAATCTCAAACACACGCGATTGTCCCTCGACCACTGGTTCTTGGGCTGGCAAGGTCATCGGCATGAAGGACCCTGCCCAGCGCATCCACGAAGCGATTAGAGACGTTCAGGATTTTCCTGAACCAGGAATAGTATTTAAGGACATCACTCCTGTTCTCCAGGATGCTGACTTGTTCCGCCTTTCGCTCAATCAACTGATGTTGCCCATTGAAGGGCTGCCGATTGATAAGGTCGTGGGGATCGATGCTCGTGGTTTCATTTTTGGTGCTCCCGTCGCGATGGGAATCGGTGCCGGATTTGTTCCAATCAGGAAGAAGGGCAAGCTGCCCTACGCTTGCTTGGAGAACTCCTATGAACTCGAATATGGCAAGGCCACCGTTGAGATTCACAAGGATGCGATCAAGCCTGGCGAGCGCGTGCTCTTGGTGGACGACCTTCTCGCGACTGGTGGCACGGCTGCTGCCGCAATCAAGCTACTGAGCGAGCTCGGGGCTGACCTCGTCGCTTGTCACTTTCTCATCGAACTGGATTTCCTCAAGGGCCGCGAGAAGCTACCAACGGAAGCTCCAGTCCGCTCCATTCTCAATTACTGACTCTATTCCCCATGAATTGGCAAACTTACCTCAAGCAGACAGTCCGCTACAGCGAACTTGAATTTAGTATCGACTTCAGCCGCAGTGACCTCACCGCCGAGTATGAAGCAAAGATGGCCTCGGCGATTGACCGAGCCTTTGAAGACATGCGCGGCCTCGAGGCTGGCGAAGTCGCTAACCCAGATGAGGGCCGCATGGTCGGTCACTACTGGCTCCGAAATGCGCAGCTCGCTCCCACTGCCGAGCTCCGTGCTCAGGTCACCGAGCCAGTTGAAGATCTCAAGCAATTTGCAAAGTCAGTCCATTCTGGTGAGCTCACCGCTCCCGATGGCTCCAAGTTCACCCAACTCCTCCTTATCGGTATTGGTGGTTCCGCTCTGGGGCCGCAACTGGTCGATCAGGCACTCGCTCGTGAGCCCGCTCTCGATATCCACTTTTTCGATAATACTGATCCGGACGGGATGGATCGCACGCTGGCCAAACTCGATGGCAAGCTTAACGAGACTTTAGCCCTCGTCGTTTCCAAGTCAGGCGGCACGGCGGAGACCCGCAATGGCATGCTCGAAGCGAAAGCTGCCTACGAGGCGGCCGGGCTCGACTTTGGCGGTCACACGGTGGCAGTCACGGGCGAAGGCTCCAAGCTCGATCAATACGCGACTGAAAAGGGATTCTTCAAGCGCTTCCCGATGGAAGACTGGGTCGGTGGGCGCACCTCGGTGATGTCTGTGGTCGGCCTCGTGCCAGCGGCTTTGCAAGGGATCGATATCGACGAATTTCTCTCAGGCGCAGCCGACATGGACCAGCGCACTCGTGAGGCACGTGTTGACCGAAATGCGGCAATGAAGCTCGCTCTGGCGTGGCACGCTGCAACGAACGGGCGTGGTGAAAAGGACATGGTCATTCTTCCATACAAGGATTCCTTGGTTCTGTTCTCCAAATACCTGCAGCAACTTGTCATGGAATCTCTTGGTAAGGAGCACGACCTCGACGGTGAGGTCGTTCACCAGGGGATCGCTGTCTATGGCAACAAGGGCAGCACCGACCAACATGCTTATGTGCAGCAGTTGCGCGATGGGGTGGCGAATTTCTTCGCTACGTTCATTGAAGTCCGCAAAGGACGCGAAGGTTCTAGCATCGAAGTTGAGCCGGGCGCGACCAGTGCTGACTTCTTGCAGGGCTTCCTCCGCGGCACGCGCAAGGCCTTGTTCGAGTCCGGTCGGAAATCCATCACCATCTCGATTGGCGAAGTCACCCCCCATAGTCTGGGGGCTCTGATTGCTCTGTATGAGCGTGCGGTGAGCTTCTATGCCTCGCTAGTCAACATCAATGCCTACCACCAACCTGGTGTCGAAGCCGGGAAGAAGGCCGCTGGTGAAGTCCTCAAACTTATTTCCGAAGTGAAGGCTGAACTGGGCAAAGAACTGATCAGTTCAGAAGCCGTCGCCCAATCTCTCGGTGCCGACCCTGAAGAAGTCTACCACTGCCTCGTCCACCTAGGCGCCAACGATCCTCAAATCGAGCACCAACTCGGAGAGAACCCAGCCGCAGACCTGTTCCGACAGGTCTGAAGGCGGAGTTGTGGTTCAAAGGTCAAAAACGACTGACGCATACTGCTAAGTCACAGGCGATCCGATGGTGACTCTAGCTCACTCTCAGATCCGGTGTTGCTTGTCGCCTCGGCAGTAGGCTAGGGCTTTGGTGTAGCTGCGGCGTTCTAGGTAGTGGGCTAGGACAGAGTCCAGTTGACCTTGGTGAGTGGTTTCCCAGGTTTCTAGTTCGGTGGAGACGGTCTTTAGGGCTTCGAGGTGGGCTTCCGGGTCGCGTTGGTAGAAGGCGCGGTCGGCGATGAGGTCTTCTCTTCGTTGAAGGAGAGTGGCGAGTTCCTGGAGGTCCATTTCGGCGAATTATTTTAGTGGGACGAGGTCGACTTTTGAATCGGACGATTCAATTTTTTGGATCGTGTCTTCAAACAGTTTGATCTCTTTGCTCAGGTTCTTCGCATCTCGACGAGTTTCAAGTTCTGCTTTCATTTCTCTGAGTTTCGGGAGCATGGGTTTTGCGGAGGCTCCGTAGAGCTGGAGTGCTTCCAGGCAAGGACCTAAGCGATTGCGCCTGCCCCAGGCATCGATATCCATGATACTCAGACAGAGCGGCATGGCTTCGCGAACGCCCTGTTGGGCGAGAATTTTCAGACCAGCCATGCGCGAACCGTCGGCGAACATGATGCCGCTGGGGGCGGGCTCGACCACACATTCGTAAATGGCTGGCAGTAGTGCTTCGATCTCGGAACTGGTGAGTTTGCCAAAGATTCGAGTGACGCTTCCGCGGGAGCGTCCGTCATCGTTTTTTAGGGCGGCGCGAATGGCATTGAGTAGGGCTGGCTTGTCGATACCCTCGAGCGAATTTCCCAAGAGCCCCTGACCGCGATCGAATAGGGCGAAGCTCAGGTAGCGCTGCTGCATTCCGCGCGGGTCTGACTCACTTTTGCCTTGGGCTAGCATCGAGATGAGTTTGGGGATGGCGGGGCGGGCCGAGGGTCCGATGGCAGCGAGGGCTTGAGCAGCCTTTATCCTTAGCCAGAGGTCTTCGGCATTTAAGGTTTCGATTAAGGCGAGAACCGCCTCATCTGACTTGGGCTTGAGCTTTGCGAGCGCTTGGCAGGCGCCGATGCGGGTGTTCAGGTCACTGCTTTGGAGCCTTTCGGTGAGTTGTGAGATGTCATCGAATTTTCGCTTGGCTAGCTCTAGTGCAGCGCGCTCGCGGAGAACGGGCGACCAAGTCTTGAGCGCCGCAAGAAGTTCCGGCGTGCTCTGGTCAGCGTAAAATTCGTTTTTGGATCCTTGGGACCACCCACGAGTAGAGGATACGATCTCACGCGCCTCCGTGCGGCTCAGATGCAGCGACTTAGGGCTTTCCTTGCCGGTGAGGTAGATTTTCTTCAACGGCTGAGCATAGGCCAGGAGGTAGGCTCCCGTGGTATCCCAGCGGGCGTAGCTGTCATTGCGTGCTTGGGGTGGTCCTTGATGCAAGAATTTGCCATCCCATTGACGGGCGAGGTCGTAGTGCCAGCCGAATTCTTTCATCCACGCTCCAGTGGCTTCGGGGCCGGCAATGGCGACACCGGGCATCGCCCAGAGGAGGTTGAAGAAGTTGCCAGTGTGTCCCGTATCGCGTTCTCCGCCGTGTGAGGCGACGCTCATCTTCGAGAAGTAGGCAGCTGCTTCGGTATCACCTGTTAGGCGGAAAAGAATCGCTGCGATGCCGTTTTTTCCGTTGTCGTCGTGAGCCTCGATCCATGGGTGGTGGTCGCCATAGGGGATGCTGCCTTTATCGACGTAAAAGCGGAGCAAGAGCTGGCTTTTCTCGATGGCTTGATCGATCCGCGCGTTCTGAACACCCGCCTTACGGGCAAGGACGAGAGCGGTGGTCAAGGGGACGCCCGGAGCATTCATCATCCCATAGCCGGCGAGACGTCCGGATTTCTGCACAAAGCGGTGGCCCCAAGAGCCGACTGGACTTTGTCCATCGACGATTTCACCTGCCAGGCGGCGAAGGTCGGGAAGGAAAGTCTTGTCACCAGTGGCGAGGGTGTATTCGGCCACCATGAGGGTGATGGGTCCGTAGAACCATGAGTGGTAGGACCGGCGCTCGGGATCTGTGTAGTCCTTGAAGGCAAGGACCTGCTGGCGAACGAGAGGCAAGTATTGCGGATCGCCACTGGCGAGGAGGGCTAGGGCGTCGTAGGAGCGTGTGATGGGGTTTCCAAAGTCGGGCTTTTCCTTCATGCGCTTGGCCAGCGCCACGCAGGCTTGCTCAAAGATCCGCTTGGACTTCTCACAACTAAACGGTGCGGTGGCGGAATAGCTACCGAGCACGGGGAGTTGCAAGGTCACAGCTTCCTTCTTTCCATCGCGCCACCGGATCAGCGTGAGTTTCCCGTCACTGGCTTCGGCTCGTCCGATGGCCTTGCCGAAGGCGGTCCTGGGGTCGCTGGTGAAATTCGCCGCTCCGATGCCGAGAATGACGTCGCCTTTTTCCAGTAAGCCATCAGCGGGGGAGCCCGTGGCCACTTCAGTGATCAAAATTTGGCGTGCACTGGTCGTCTCCATGCGATGGCTATGCATCCAGCCGCGTGCACCGGTCGGTCCAAGGTTCCAATCGTGCGAAGCTCCCTTGGGAATGCTCTCGCCAGCGGTGAAGTCGGGGTTTTCGATGGCAGGTGCCGCGTCCAGTGGACCTGAGCAGAAGACGAGTAGGGCCAAAGTCAGGGCGTGGGGAATTGAGTATCTCATGGCTTGATTTCCGTTGGTGAGCCGAGCGAGAGCACGGCATCTGCAAAGCCCTTTCCAATCCCGCCAATAATCGTGGAGGACCCGAGGTAGTGGTATGCTTGATTAGAGATGCCTTTGTCGAGTCGCTCCAATTCGCGCGCGCTGAATTCTTGTGCTCGGAGTTCTTCCAAGCGCTTGAGCTTGGCTTGTCGTTCGAGCTTTTCGGAGTCGACCATGCGGCGGATTTTTTGATCTCGCCTGGTGATCTGGTCTAGCTCGGCATCCCAGTATTTTTCGGTCAGCACGCAGGTGACATTACTCTCAAATTCGGGGAGTTTGGCGGGTGCAGCCATGGCGTCGCGGAAATTCTGGTGCACTTTCTGGTAGCGCATTTGATCGGGACCATAGTCAGCGGTGGGCCCACCAACCCCCAGCACTCCGATGACGAAGGGGAGCTCGGGGGCTTGTAGTTCTTTGCGAACGTCGCGAATGAAATGCGCCATCAGGGTGGAATATTCATCGTAGCCGCCAGGGTCGGATCGATTAGGGTATTGGCTGCCATCGACCAAATCATTCCAGCCTTGGAACCAGACGTAGCCAGCGAGTTCATAACCAGCCTTGGCATCGTAGTCGGGGTAAACGCGCCCAATATCGGCCAGAACCATTTTGATGTGCTGCATGGACAGCCGGTAGTAGTGCCCGCTGGCTTGCTTCTTGGCGGCTCTGATCTCAGCTAGGTTTTTGCCTTGTTTCTCAAAATTCGCGAGTTGCTTCTCATTGAATTCGTAGGGTCCTGCGCTGGGTGGGCGGAAGTCGGTGTGCAGGCTTTTGCCGCCCCAAGCGGTCTTGATGATAAGGACGGGTTCACTAAGCCGATTCTCGATCCGACGCCCGAAGCCGAGTTCGGGCCCGAATTTTTCGCCTTGGTCACCAGCTCCATAAGCGGAACTGAGTCGGCCGAATTTTTCCTCCTTTGATGATCCAATGGATGAGATCCAGACTCTTGGCTCAGTGGTGCCGTGCAGTAGTTCGCGGTCGGCTTTGCTTAGCCCGGGGTCTTCGAGCGTGTGCTGACGAGCGTGGCCTTGCATGTTGGATTGCCCAACGAGCAGGAAGACCTTGAGTGGCTTGGACTCCGCTCGGAGCTGGGGACTTAGCAGAGAAACAAAGA
>CAXIBU010000193.1:0-6129 GCA_964021555.1 uncultured Verrucomicrobiales bacterium
ACATGGCGGAATATTGCTCAGGTCACGTAAAAACTCCAGCTCAAGGGCGGAAGAATACAAATCTAGGGAGCTTGGAGCTCGATTCGGTAAAAGATCTTGGTGCCGGAATTGGCCGTAACTTCGTAGGTGGTGCGGTTGGCGGCCGAGGCGTCGATGTTTTCTGCAACGATGTTTGACCAGTCAATGAGATCGGTTGAGCTCCTGATGGTGAACTGAGTGCCTGGGAGGGAGGGCCAAGAGAGCTCTAGGTTTCCATTTTCCAATTGGGTATTGGTGACGTCGAAGATGCTGGATCCGTCCCGTGGATCGAGCCCTAGGAGCAGTTCGTGACCGTCGAGGATGCGGTCGTCGTCGGTGTCGTCGTCGTCGGGGTCGGTCTCATTGGCATCAATTGAGCCGTTGCGATTAAGGTCTTCCTGATTGTCATCCAAGAAGTCGTCATCTGAATCGAGATTGGGAATGAGTGGGAGAATGACGGGATGGACGTCATTTGAATTTGCAGCCAATCCAAGGTCTGAAAGAGCCGGCTCGGTTTGTGTTAGAAGAGGGAATTCGCCGTCCCGTAGTTGAATTTCTTCAATCAAAGACTTGGCCATCGCCATGACCCGTTGTGGATCATAGTTGGAGCTGTTGGGGTCGGCGCGGTTGTCTGACTCGTAGGGGTCCTCACCTAAGTGGTAGAGCTCATAAGTGCCAAGCGGGACTTCTGTATTCTGGCTTTCGGCTGAAACGTTGTAATTGTATATCAGCTTCCATTCCTGCTCGTGCAAAATGGAGTAGAAGTCGTTACGGTGAGGCGTCGGGAAGTGAATCAATAGCCTTTGTGGTCGATGAGTTCCAGGCAGCCCGGCGAGGTAAGGATTGAGGTCGACGCCATCGATAACAAGCGGATTTCCGGCATCATCAACATTGGGTAGGCTCAGGTTGGCGAACTGGCAGATGGTCGGGAAGAGGTCTTGCCCTGCGACGATGTCACTTTCTTTCTGGCCTGATTGGATCGGTGTGGCAATTTGATGATCATTTGTGGGATCTGGCTTTGCCCAAGAGACAATGAAAGGAACTCTGGTTCCGCCTTCGTGGCGCATGCCTTTTTCTCCGCGAAGGGGATTGCTCATTGCAAGAGTAGGCACGGTGCCTGGTCCTCGCGGTTTGGAATCCGTGCCATTGTCTCCGAAAAAGATGATGATCGTGTCCTCCGCGACACCCAGACTTTCCAAGTGATCCTTTAGGTCGCCGATTGATTTGTCGACACCCTCAATCATAGTGGCAAAGTTTAGTGTTTGGCCGCTGAGTCCGGCGTATTTGGGATTGTCGGCGAATCTGGGATCGAGGTCGTGGGGTGCGTGAGTGGCGAAGTGAGAAAGGTAGGCGAAGAATGGCTTGCCTTCGTCAACGCTATCTTCGATGCGCTCCTTCATTTCCAATGTCACAGCCTCGGTCACGAAAACAGGTTCATTGGCGATTGGGTGAGCAATGGGATAAGCCACGGGGTCGAGGTCGTGGTAGGTCTTGTCCTGGTATTCGGCGGCGAATGCCGTTGCACTGGTAGAACTGCCTTTGATTTTAAAAGCGGGCTCTGAATTGGAGTAGCAACTGCCCTGTTGACCTCTCTGGGTAGCCGAAACATTGATCTGGAACCCGTAAAAGTCGTCAGAAGGATCGGCGGCAGGAGTCTCATAGTGGATGCTGTCCAGGTTCTCATCTCCAATGTGACCTTTGCCTGAAATGATAGTGCGGTAGCCTCCATCGCGCAAAACTTCGGCCAGTGTGCGGTTAGCGGCGGTGAGCTCAAGGTTTGGCTGGGATCTGAGCTTGAAGCGTGATCCGCCGCCAGTGATGAAGTTGATGGTGCGGTGGCGTGCCGAATTTTGGCCAGTGAGGAAGCTGACGCGGGTCGGGGAGCAGACGGGATTAACGTAAGCGCGTGAGAAAATGGTGCCATCGCTGGCCAGTTCCTCCATTTGTGGGGTGTGGTAATGGGTGTTGGTTGGCCCTGTCCAATCGGGAAGGCCTACGCTTGTCGGATCAATTGGGGTGACGGGATCACCAGAAGAATCGAGATTGAAGTCTACCGAGCAGTCTTCAGTGCCCATGTCGTCGACGAGGATAACGATGACATTTGGTTTGTTGGGACGGAGGTTGATCGGGAGGTCCACCGTGCTTGTGCCTTCGGCGTTAGTGGCTGAGAGGGTATAGGTCGTCGCTGAGTTCAAAGTGACCGACGTGCTGCCAACGCCATCGGTGCTGATAGCTGTGACATCACCAATGTCGGGCGTGATCGTGAGGGAGGTCGCACCAGCGACATTCCACGAAAGAGTGACGGTCTGGCCCGGGTCTATGGATCGATCATCGGCCGAAAACGCGCTGATGACGGGTGTTGTGGGATCAGTGGGTGTGGTGCTATCAATTTGGATTCCGAAGTCATAACTGAGCACTCGCCACGAGCCAAAGTCTCCTCCTGCACTATCATAGCTGAGGGCTATGGTTTGAGGTTTCGGAGATGTGGTGAAGAGAATTTTTTGGTCGTCTTCGCTAGCTGCGAAGGTTCCGGTGTTGATAGTGGCTTGATCGAGTGGGCTTGAATTTACTTCGTCATAGTCCCAGCTACCCATGGAGATGCCATCAAAACCCAGGAATGAGGCATCCATAGTGCTGAGTTGACCATCGATGAAGACTTCGATCTGTGAAAAGCTGATGGACAAGGATTCTCCATCGGCATCCATGCTGTTTCCTTGCCCTCCTGCCAGCCAACCCGCGGCGGTGGTGCCAGAGGTGGTGACTTCTCCAGAAGAGCTTACCCTGAAATTGATGACAATGGCGTCGTTGTTTCCCCCAGAGTCGTTTAGGTCGAGATCGCTAATGGTAAATTGTTGCAATTGGCCCGGGGCCTCGCCAGAGCTATTGTCGATGACGAGGGAGGAGCACGCAAGTGTGCCGATGCTCGAGGTTCCTTGATTGCCAGGAGCGCTGGTGTTCGCCGCATCAGTGATTTGAATGGTTTGGGCGCAACAGAAGGATGTTTGGAGCGCCAAGCTGGCGAGGAATAGTGACTTCATGGTATAAACAGGAACAATAGTTGTTCAAAAAATGCCCCGAGGTAAGACCTCGGGGCATCTGAAGAAAAGTTTAGTGAAAAACTTAGCGCTTGCGGCGGATCATCAAGCCAAGAGCGGCGATGCCAACCATGAGGCTGGAAGATGGTTCAGGCACAACTTCGACTGAGAAGCTTGAGCCCAGATGTCTCCAAGAGCCAAAGTCGCTACTACCTGTATCATAAAGCAAGGAGATCGCGTTGGATGAAGGGATAGTCAAAGTCTCATTGTCAGCGGTCGATGCATACTGGATGCCGTTGATGGTCGCTTGGTCTTCTGGAAGGCCATTGAGTTCGTCATAATCCCAGCTGCCCATGGTGACGCCTGTGAAGCCGAGGAAAGCGCCAGCGCCGTTGCCGGTGCCGCCGTCCAGATTGACGAGAACCGAGCTGAAGGTGATGGTTAGGCTCTCGCCGTCAGTATCCATGTTGTTGCCAGTTCCACCAGCCAGCCAGCCAGCAGCGGATGAACCCGAAGTCAAAATCTCGTTTGAAGAGGTAACGATGAAGTTGACGACGATGGAGTCATTAGCTCCGCCAGAGCCATTGAGATCCAAGTCGGAGATGGTGAATTGTTGGGCTTGGCCTGCACCAGTTCCATCGGAATTGTCAGCAACAAGAGTTGTGGCGGTCAAGGTTCCGAGAGAAGCTGAGCCTTGATCAGCTGCGTCAGTGCTGTTGACAGCACCTGTAACTGCTATGGTGGTCGCTTGCGCGATACTTAGTGAGGCCAGTGACATGGCCACGATATAGGGTATTTTCATTTTGTTGGTTTTGTTGTTTTATTGGTTCGGGGGTGAGTCTGTGTGCTGCGCCTTGGCGGCAAGGTCCTGCAGGGTGCGGCGAGCCATGTCTTGGTTCATGTAGCCGTCGTATATGTAGAGTTCGTCTAGATAAGCATGTATGGTTCTCCGATTGTGATTCTTCGGATGCAAAGTTGAGCCGATAAGAAGTGGCACGGCATTCTCGGTATCGAGGGAAATGACCGGACGTGGATTGACCTGTCTTTTCGGAATGATTTTTTCGTATTCTCCGTTGATGTAAACTTCAGCGGCCAATGGCTCGTCGTTATTCAAAGGGGAGATAGCGGTCACTAAAACCTGGTGCCATTGATTCGGCGTTAGCTTCGCTTGAGTGTCAGCCCAGACATTACCCCACGATACTCTGAGTGATAGTTCGCCTGATAATTTGTCGGCGCTCAGTGCGAGTTTCCATTTTCGATTTTTACCAGTTCGGTCTCCCCAACCGATGATTCCTTCTCTTTTGTTGTTCTCGGCATGTTCGGGGATAAAGATCCAGAACGCTGTTGTGACTGGTCGTGAGTTATCAAATCCGCGCCAGTTGCTGATGATGTGCTGATCAATGCCATCAAATGCAATTGCGTGACCTACGCGCCCATCGACAAACCGAGGTGGGGCTGCTCCATTGAAACTGGCACTTTTGTTGTTAAAGTCTCGCCTAGCCATATTCTGTTCTGGCTCGATGAAGTCACCTGGTTCAAATGGCCAGTGAAGGTATGGTAAGGTTTTGGTGAGCGAAGTTAAGAAAAGCTCCGAGTCTAGGGGGATGGAGTTCAGCCTCCCGATAGGATCGATCCTTTTTGCTTCCCCAGCGCTAACGATCATTGACGGCTTCTTGACACGCAAGGAAGTTGCTTCGACTTTACCTTTGAATACGTGAATCTCGTCGTGCTGCTCGGGGGAGACTTTCAAGCCGAACTCGGTGCCTAGGTCTACGACTTTGAGGTCTTTGGATTCAACGGTGAAACCGATTGCTTCTTCGGGGACGTGGAACCAGCCCAAGCCCTCGTGCATTCTGACTTCATTGGCGGCAGTTAAGGTGAGGTGCGCCGGGGCGGTTAGGACGGATCTTACGCCGGAAGATAACTTGAGCTCTACCGTTCCTTGAGAGAGTTGGATGCTAGATCCCACTTTCAATATCCGTGTCTTCTGGGTATCTGATTCCTCCTGATTCGAAAGGGTGAACTCGGTGCCAGGTGAGGTGGCAAATTCAGCACCGGATTCAGGAGCCGTGACCAAAAATTGTTTGAGAATGAAGAGGCCTACGACGATGGCGGCGGCGGCTGAGAGGATGGAAGCTCGTATCGCCCGCTGGCGCTGGCGCTTCACAATCTTCTCGATTGGGACGATCTCAGCAGCGATTTCTGGAATCTGAGCACTCTTGCTGGTTTTTTCACTTAGCAGGCTATGGATTTCCATGGCATCGACAAGGATCTCACGAGCTCGTGGGTTTTTCTTGAGGATTTCATTAAGAGCCTCCAAGTCACTAGGGCTAATGACATCGTCGATTAGCTGCTGAATGAGATCGGCGATTTGCTTTTCAGTCATGCGAGACCTCCTTTAAGAGTGAGGCGTTTCTCGACGCAGAGGCGAAGTTTTTCTCTTATCCTAAAGAGTGAAACCCGAACTGAGGCTGAAGAGCGATTGAGGTCGCCCGCTTGATCTTCCAAAGTGAGCGTGGCCGTATAGCGTGCCTCGATGAGCTTGATCTCGTTTGGCTTGAGGCGTTGCATGCACAGTTCAAGTGCTTGGTGCTTACCTTCTGCTGGGGTGCGTTCAGGGTTAGTCCAAGTCTCGATGATCGTGTCGATCACCTTTTCGTCGAGACGATGAGAGTTAGCTCGCTTCTCGGACTTCCAGTGGGCTTTTACCAAGTTACGGGCGATAGCGAAGGCCCAAGCTTGAAAGTTGGTGCCAATTTCGAAGCTATCTTTTTTCTCCCAGAGCACCAAGTTGGTGTTTTGCAGGACGTCTTCGACGTCGCTCGAGCCGGGCATCAAGAACCCAATGAAGGACCGTAGAGCAGATTGATGCCCTGTGAGAAGTCCGATAAATTGGTTTTGTGCGTTGAGGTCAGATCCCATGCTACAAGCAAATGGAATCCGTCAGCGTTTTGTTAACAAAAAATGTTTTTTTTCTATCGAAGGCGCTGCCCGTGCTTGGGTGGCTCACTCGGAGACTACTTTTTTCGGTTCTTCAGCTTGGTGCGTCCGCCGCGCAGGCGCCGCATGGGATCGA
>CAXIBU010000194.1:0-6072 GCA_964021555.1 uncultured Verrucomicrobiales bacterium
GGAGTGGGGAGTGGGGAGTGGGGAGTGGGGAGTGGGGAGTGGGGAGTGGGGAGTGGGGAGTGATTTTTGTCATTGTGGAAGAATGACCCTTGCTGGCTTGGGTAAACGGCCTATCTTGCGATGTGAGCTTATTAGTAAGAACAGCGCTTTTGGGAGGTGCCGCTGCGGTGGCAGGGGCGGTCGTGATGATGACCAAGGGGAAGTCGAACCCACTTGAGATTGGTGCGGAGCTGCCACAGGCTCGTGCGCAAAATCAGGATGGAGAGCTTGTTTCCCTGGGAGAGTTCGATCGAGGATACGTGATGGTCTATTTCTACCCGAAGGCGGATACGCCCGGGTGCACGAAGCAGGCTTGCAGCTTGCGGGATTCCTTTTCAGATCTGACTGATCACGGGGTAAAGGTCTTCGGCGTGAGTGGCGACTCGGTGAAATCCCAGCTCGAATTTCAAAAGGAATACAACCTGCCATTTGATCTTCTAGCGGATACCGACGGGCGCGTGGCGAAGGCATTTGGGGTTCCAATGCGCTTAACCAAGTTCCCTGCGAGGCAGGCCTTTTTGTTCGAGGACGGCAAGCTGATCTGGAAGGACCTTGAGGCCTCGACCGAAGAGCAGGCGAGCGACGTGCTGGCGGTTCTCTCAAAAGAAAACCGATAAGGATTTCGGCAGGCTTGCATTTGCTCGCAGCCTCGATTACAGCGGGTTTTCAAGATGGTTGAATCAAAAGAACTAGCATGCGCTTGCGCCCGGGCGGCCTCCGATCAGAAGGCTGAGAATGTCCGTGTCATGGATCTCCGTGGCATTTCCTCGCTGACCAATTTCATGGTCGTTTGCTCGGGAAATTCCATGCCGCACCTACGCTCGATCCTGCGCGAGGTGGAAGGTGACGTGATCAAATGGTTCG
Organism: uncultured Verrucomicrobiales bacterium; assembly: GCA_964021555.1. GTDB lineage: Bacteria > Verrucomicrobiota > Verrucomicrobiia > Verrucomicrobiales > Akkermansiaceae > CAXIBU01. Next base: position 904 of record CAXIBU010000194.1, read on the forward strand.
ACGTGAAATCGACCTACGCCGAAGGAAAGGCGGAGACCCAATGGATGGTGCTCGATTTTATCGATGTGATGGTCCACGTCATGGATGAGGATATCCGAGAGCATTACGGTCTAGAAGATCTCTGGAAAGATGCGGCTGAAATCGATTGGGAGTCCTGGGAAGTCCCGGCCTAAGGGCTGATTTTAAGGAGTCGCGAGCTAGCTCAGATGCACATTGAAGTTCTCAATACCGGCAATGAGCTGCTCCTCGGCACCACGCTAAATACCCACGGGGCTTGGTTGGGACAGACCTTGTTTCCCCACGGTCTGAGGATTGCCCGGCAGACAACGGTCTGCGATGGAGAACCAATCCGCGCGGCCTTTCAGGAGGCGATCCAGCGCTCGGATGCGCTGATCATCACGGGTGGTCTCGGACCAACTAGCGATGACCTGACCCGTGATGTGGTGGCGGAGGAGCTGGGAATCGAGCTGATCGAAGATGAAGCTGCGGTGCGCAGTTTGCATGCCTTTTTTGAGAAGATCGGGCGTCCGATGGCCCAGGCAAACTTGCGCCAGGCGCAGGTTCCGGTTGGGGCTGAAGTGGTCCCGAATCCGAATGGAACGGCCCCAGGATTGTATCTGCCGCCTCGTTTGAGCAAGGAGCGCCGCTGTGCGGTCTTCCTCTTGCCTGGCCCTCCGCGGGAGCTGCAACCGATGGTGCTGGACGAGGTCGTCCCGATCCTAAGAGCTCTGGCTGGGGTGGATGAGGCTCAGGAGATGATTGAGCTGCACTACACGGGGATCGGAGAAAGTGAGCTCGCGCTGCGGGTGGATGAGAAGCTCGGCTCGATTGAAGGCCTCGAATTTGGCTATTGCGCGAGACCAGGTGAGGTCGACCTGCGCTTGATCGGGAGTTCTGAGCTGCTGGAGCGAGTGAGGGCGGAGATTGCGCCTTTACTGAATGAATTTTACATTGGCGACTCGACAGGTGGGGTCGAAGGACAATTGATTAAAGAGGCGACGGCAGCCGGGCTGAAAATCGCCACGGCAGAGAGTTGCACGGGCGGGCTGATTGCGAGTCGGTTGACCGATGTTGCGGGCAGCTCAGCGGTCCTCGAATTTGGCTGGGTGAGCTACGCCAATCGTGCGAAAGCGAAAGAGCTTGGCGTCAGCGAAGCAAGCTTGGAGCAGTTCGGTGCGGTTAGTGAAGAGGTGGTGATCGAAATGGCCAAGGGCGCACTGGCGGAATCCGGTGCTGATCTGGCAGTGGCGGTATCAGGGATCGCCGGGCCTGATGGTGGCACGGACGAAAAACCCGTTGGCACGGTCTGGCTCGCCTGGGCTCGCAAAGACGGGCAAGTGAAGGTGATGACCAAGCGCCACAAACGCAATCGGGCAGCCTTCAAGATGGCGGTGAGCCAAGAGGCACTGTTCGGGCTTTTGAAGGAAGTGAGGCAGTTGGCTGGCTGAGTTTGACGAAGGATTGCCGGCCATTGGGCTGACGTGACATTTTCTGAATCCGTTGATTAATCGGTGCTTTCCTGTCGGGCTGGTGTCGCCTAGCGTGCGCGCATGAGTTTACTTCAGAGTGGTGACGCTTGTCCGGCCTTCGACCTTCCGACTTGGAATCCTGAATCCGGGGCGGCGGAGCAGGTAAGTTTGGCAAGCTTAGCGGGCGAGCGCTTTGCCTTGGTTTTTTATCCCAAGGACTCGACCCCGGGTTGCACGACCCAAGCTTGCGCGCTTCGCGATGGCATGGCGCCTTTGGCCAAGCGGATCAAGGTCTTCGGAGTGAGCCCCGATGGCGTGGCATCGCATGAGAAATTCGCTGCCAAGCAGTCGCTCAACTACCCTCTCATCAGCGACGAAGAGAAGAGCTTGTGCGAGGCCTTTGGTGTGTGGGTGGAGAAGAAAATGTATGGAAAGACCTTCATGGGCGTGCAGCGCAGCACCTTTCTAATTGGGCCAGATGGCCGTATCGAGGCGGTGATTGAAAAGGCCAAGCCGGCCACGCATTTGCAAGACCTGGAAGCGCTGATCACCGCAGCTGAGGGAGAAGGCCAATGAACCTGACCGAGGTAAAAGACGTCCTAAGCCGATATTCGATTATCCCGAGCAGGAAGCTGGGGCAGAATTTCTTGGTCGATGGCAACGTCGCCCGATGGATCGCTGAACAGCTCGATCTCAAGGCAGATGATGTTGTGGTGGAGGTCGGCCCGGGCACGGGGGCGCTCACCGAGAGCTATTTTGAGTCGGTTAAGCAGGTGATCTTGATCGAATTCGACGCTCGATTGGCTGACTACTTGACGCGTCGGTTCGAGGACGTCGAGAACGTCACGGTGCACCATGCCGACGGTGCCAGGTGGGACGTTCGACAGCTCTTTCCACTGGGCGAGATCAAGCTTTTAGGGAATCTGCCCTATTCCGCAGGTGGCGCGATCATGCGCAACTTCTTGCAAAAACCGTCTCCAGTATCGTGCGCGGTGTTGATGTTGCAGAAGGAATTCATTGATCGAATTTTGGCAAAAGAGCGGACCAAGGATTATGGTGTGCTGACCCTGAGGGTGCAGTCCGAATGGGTGCCCAAAGCTCTCAAAACGGTGCCGCCCGAGGCCTTCCACCCACGACCGGCGATCGATTCCACGGTGATGCGCTTGGATCGCCGCAAGGAAGACGAATTTGAGGTCTTCGATCAGCGTTTCTTCGATGAACTCATTCGCAAAGGTTTCGCTCAGCGGCGCAAGCAGGTCCGCAAGGCGATGCCTGAGCAGCCCGATTGGGCGGAGGTCGCGCAAAAGATCGACATCATTGAGACCGCGCGGGCTGAAGAGCTTTCCTTGGAGCAGTGGCTGGAAGCTAGCCGGATTTACGATCCCAATCCACTGAAGGCGATCCCTCAAAAAGACGATGAAATTTTCGATGTGGTGGACGAAGACGATCAGGTCATCGGTCAGGACACCCGTGCCGCAGTTCATGCGAAAGAGCTCAAGCACCGAGCGGTTCATGTGCTGGTTTTCAATAAAAAGAAGGAGCTCTTCTTACAGAAACGCTCCCGACTCAAGGATGTCCACCCCGGCGCTTGGGATTCGAGTGCGGCGGGCCATCTGGATGCTGGTGAGGACTACGAATCCTGCGTGGTTCGCGAACTGAAAGAAGAACTAGCTATCGAGGATGCGAAGATTCAATTCGTGGTCAAGCTGCCACCGACCGCCGACAATGGTTGGGAATTCATCGGGCTCTACCTCGCTCGCTATGACGGAGCGGTAAGGTATCCTTGTGCCGAGGTTGAGGCTGGGGCTTGGTTCCCGCTGGAGATCATTCGTGAGTGGATCTCGAAGCGTCCTGAAGATTTTGCAGGGGGCTTCCTCGAGTGCTTCGCACAGTTTGAGCGTGAGATGGCTAATCGGGATAGTTGACCTGCATTAATCGCAGTCCGTCGGGCGGGGCGCAGCGGGGGTGCTTCCACGGATCCTCGCCTCTGAGCATGTTTTGGAGTTGCTCTTGGCTCAGCCGAGCGATGCCAATTTCGGTCATGGCTGCGACCATGAACCTGACCATGCGGTAGAGGAATCCGCTGCCGTGGAAATGCAGGTGTAGGGCTTGGCCGTCGGCCTCTAGGTGGCAATCGAGAATTTTCCTGACAAAGTAATCATCAGGAAGAGGATCTGGCTCGTGGCCACGGCGGGAGCAGAGGTAGCGAAAGTCGTGGGCTCCGATGAAACTTGGCATGGCGCATTCGATGGCATCAAGGTCGAGGGCTTGGGGGAAATGCCAGGCCCAACCGGCTTCACGCGGTGGCAGGACTTTACCGAGCCAGAGGGTGTAGCGGTATTGCTTGCTGATGGCTGAAAAGCGCGAGTGAAAGTCATCGGCCACTTCCCGACAGGCAAGAATGCGGACGCCCGGCGGTAGCTTGGTATTGATGGCGCGCTGCCAATTGTCGCCGCTCATACGGGTCGGGGGAGCGATGTCAAAATGCGCGCACTGACCGTCGGCATGCACGCCGGTATCGGTCCTGCCGGAGCCGTGGATGCGCACGTGTTTGCCGTAGATTGATTCGATTGCAGCCTCTACGTCTGCTTGAACGCTGTGGGCATTGGGCTGGACTTGCCAACCGCCGTAGGGGCGGCCGTCGTAGGCAATGGTGAGAAGGAATCGAGGCATGGAAGGGTAGTGCGCGGGGAGTCTGTCGCGAGAATGTGTAACAGTCATTCCAAATTTTATTTTTCCTGACTCAGACAAATCTTGTCTTATTAGACAGATTCTGAGAAATCTGTTCTTGTATGAGAAGAATCGAAGAAATTATCACGACCTTGGAAAAGAAGATCATCGGGGGAACCTGGCCCGTTGGAATGCGTTTGCCATCTGAGGCAAGCCTCGGCGATCAGTTTAAGGTAAGCCGGACGGTGGTTCGCGAAGCTCTAGAGCAACTCCGGGGGCGTCACCTCATTTCGACGGTTAAGGGCTCCGGTTCCTACGTCAGCACCTTTTCTCAGGAGAATCTTACCGACTCGCTAACCGCTTACACTTCACTCTCCAACAACAAGCAGGCGCTAACCGAGCTGCTGGACTTGCGTCTTTTGATCGAGGCGGAGGCGGCGAGCAAACTCGCGATCACTCAGGATAAGGACGCGATCCAGCGCATGCAGGTGACGATTGATAAAATGCGATCCGAGAGCAATCTTGAGCGCTTGGCGGAGTATGACCTCGAATTCCACTTGGCGATGGTTGAGGCTAGTAACAACAGCTTGTTCGTGGCGCTAATCTCTGCCCTCAAAGGAAGCTACATCTCCTTCTCGCAGCTCACTTATAAAACCAACCGTGATTTCATTGACCGGGTCGTTGACCAGCACGTTGCCATTTTGGTGGCGATTCGTTCGGGCGATGCCTTGCAAGCGGCTGACGCGCTGCGCGGCCACATCGAGAACAGCCGGAGCAGGCTGCCTGATTTGGTTTAATCATTCACTAAGAGGTATAATACCACTCACCTTTTTCTAAAGCCCACTGGATCCAATCTAGTGGGCTTTTTAGTTATCATCGCCAAGCTCGCGTCGCCCTTACGCGACGAGAAAGGACGGCCTTGGATCGTTATGATCGGTCGAACGCTTTACGAAGCAGCACGATACTCCTTAAGCCTTCTTCTTAGCCGTCTTTTTGGCTGCGGTCTTCTTGGCCGCGCCTTTTTTGGCTG
>CAXIBU010000195.1:0-6065 GCA_964021555.1 uncultured Verrucomicrobiales bacterium
GTTAAGATCGTGGACGTCAAGGCCTCGTCATGGCTCATGCCCCACAAATAGCGTCGGCCAGCTTTGGAGAGAGCAGCTATCGAGGAAATTTCCGTAGTCAAAAGCCAGCCTTGACCCTAGATGCTGAGTGACTAGCTTCCCTCCCGTTAACGACATCTAATTTTAACCGATATTGTTTCCCTCGAGAGACTCGGAACCATCAAAACCAGCTCCAGATTCAATGGCCAGCACCATTCCTGAGACTCGATCGACAATTATTTACCAGCCAAAGACACAAACATGAGCCTTTACCAAGCCTACCTCAAAGAGATCGAAGAACGCAAAAGCCAGGGCCTGCATCCCAAGCCCGTCGACGGAGCTGATCTCATCGCCGAAATCATCGCGCAGATCAAAGACACCGGACATGAGCACCGTAAGGACTCGCTTCACTTCTTCATCTACAACACCCTGCCCGGCACGACCGCCGCTGCCGAAGCTAAAGCTAAGTTCCTCGAGGCGATCATCCTCGGCACCGAGTCTGTGGAGGAAATTCAGCCCGAATTTGCCTTCGAGCTACTCTCCCACATGAAAGGAGGCCCTTCCATCGAGGTGCTTCTCAATCTGGCTCTCGGCAGCGACGAAAGCATCGCCAAGGACGCCGCGGAAGTGCTTAAAACTCAGGTCTATCTCTACGAGGCTGACATGGAACGGCTCGAAAAAGCCTACAAATCCGGCAGTGCCACTCAGTCCGCCGTCGCCAAGGATATCCTCGAAAGCTACGCAGCCGCCGAATTTTTCACCAAGCTCCCAGAAGTCCCTGAAGAAATTCAAATCGTCACCTACGTCGCCGGCGAAGGCGACATTTCCACCGACCTACTTTCCCCCGGTGGCGAGGCCCACTCCCGCTCCGACCGCGAGCTGCATGGTCAGTGTTTGATCTCCAAGGAGGCCCAAGAGAACATCAAGGCACTGCAAAAACTTCACCCCGACAAGTCCGTCATGCTCGTCGCCGAAAAAGGCACCATGGGTGTCGGCTCGTCGCGCATGTCCGGGATTAACAATGTCTCGCTCTGGACCGGCAAACCCGCCAGCCCCTACGTGCCATTCGTCAACATCTTCCCCATTGTTGCCGGCACCAACGGCATTTCCCCGATCTTCCTCACCACTGTCAGCGTCACCGGCGGCATCGGCATCGATCTCAAGAACTGGGTGCGGGCGACCGACGCCGAAGGCAACACCGTCACCGATGAAGACGGCGAGGCCGTGCTCGAGCAAGCTTACTCCGTCGACACAGGCACCCTGTTGACCATCAACACCAAGGACAAGAAACTCTACGGCAATGGCCAGGAACTGGTCGACATCTCCGCCGCACTGACCCCGCAAAAGCTCGAGTTCATCAAAGCCGGCGGCTCCTACGCCATCGTCTTTGGCAAGAAGCTCCAGACCTTCGCCGCCAAAACGCTCGGTATCGAAATGCCCACCGTTTACGCGCCGTCTAAAGAGATCTCCCACCCAGGGCAGGGCCTCACTGCCGTTGAAAAAATCTTCAATCGTAACGCCGTCGGAACCGCCACTGATGAGAAGCTACACGCTGGCTCTGACGTTCGTGTCGAGGTCAACATCGTCGGCTCGCAGGACACCACTGGCCTGATGACTTCCCAGGAGCTCGAGGCCATGGCTGCCACCGTCATCTCCCCCATCGTCGATGCCGCTTACCAATCCGGCTGCCACACCGCCTCCGTCTGGGATAAAAAAGCCCAGGCAAACATTCCGCGCCTGATGCAGTTCATGCACGGTTTCGGCCTCATCACCGCTCGCGATCCCAAGGATCAATATCACGCGATGACCGACGTCATTCACAAGGTGCTCAACGACCTCACCGTGGACGACTGGGACATCACCATCGGTGGCGACTCCCACACCCGCATGTCCAAGGGCGTAGCCTTCGGAGCCGACTCCGGGACCGTAGCTCTGGCACTCGCCACTGGTGAGGCCTCCATGCCCATCCCTGAGTCCGTTAAAGTCACCTTCAAAGGCGCAATGCAACCGCACATGGACTTCCGCGATGTGGTGCACGCCACCCAACTGCAGATGCTGAAGAAATTCGGCGACAACGTCTTCCAGGGCCGCGTCATCGAAGTGCACATTGGCACCCTGTCCGCCGACAAGGCCTTCACCTTCACCGACTGGACCGCCGAGATGAAAGCCAAGGCATCCATCTGTATTTCCCAGCCGGAAACCCTCATCGAGTCATTGGAAATCGCCAAATCGCGGATCCAGATCATGATCGACAAAGGCATGGACAACGACAAGCAAGTCCTCCAAGGCCTCGTCGATAAAGCCAACAAGCGGATCGACCAGGTCCGCTCCGGTGAAAAGCCACCACTCGCCCCCGACAGCAACGCCAGCTATCATGCAGAACTTGTCGTCGACCTCGAGCAAATCGTCGAGCCGATGATCGCTGACCCCGACGTGCACAACGAGGACGTTTCCAAGCGTTACACCCACGACGTGATCCGCGCCCTCTCCTACTACGGCGGAGAAAAGGTCGTCGACCTCGGCTTCGTAGGCTCGTGCATGGTGCACAAAGGCGACCTCAAGATCCTCGCCCAGATGCTCCGCAACTTGGAAGAAGCCAACGGCGAAATCAAATTCAACGCCCCGCTGGTGGTCGCCGCGCCAACTTATAACATCATCGACGAACTCAAAGCCGAAGGCGACTGGGATATCCTCCAGAAATACTCTGGCTACGAGTTCGATGACAATGCGCCCAAGACTACCGCCCGCACCGAGTATGAAAACATGATGTATCTTGAGCGCCCCGGCTGCAACCTCTGCATGGGCAACCAAGAAAAAGCCGAAAAGGGTGACACGGTCATGGCCACCTCCACTCGTCTCTTCCAGGGCCGCGTGGTAGCCGACTCCGATCGCAAAAAAGGCGAATCCCTGCTCTCCTCCACCCCCGTCGTCGTGCTCTCCTCCATCCTTGGCCGAACGCCGACCCTCGAGGAATACCGCACCGCCGTCGAAGGCATCGACCTAACTACCTTCGCCCCACCTGCGGAGGACATGGTCGCGATTGCCTAACACCCGCGCCAGAACTCCGATCAATCAAGCCGTCATGCCCCATCAAGGGCTGGCGGCTTTTTTCGTGCCAGAACTACCCACTTCGATGGAATCCACCTGACTCCTAGATGACTTCCCTCCGACTTGTCACTGGAAGAGTCTCCCCATCGTGCTATACTCCTAACCATGATGGACACACTCAAGACTTTCAAAACTGGCTCCGGATCCGAAGGTAAATTCCACTCCCTCCCCGCTCTTCAAGATCAGGGTATTGGCAATATTTCCCGTCTGCCTGTCTCCATCCGCATCGTTCTGGAATCACTCCTCCGTAATTGCGACGGACGCAAAGTCACCGAAGAAGACGTCAAAAACCTCGCTAACTGGAAAGCCTCAGATCCCGGTAAATACGAAGTTCCTTTCACCGTCGCACGGGTCGTCCTCCAGGATTTCACGGGTGTCCCTCTCGTGGTCGATCTCGCAGCCATGCGTGATGCCGCTAAGACTGCTGGCGCCGACCCTGCCGTGGTCGAGCCACTCGTCCCCGTCGATCTGGTCATTGATCACTCGGTCCAAGTTGACTTCGCCGGCTCGCAAACCGCCCTCAATCGCAACCTTGCCATCGAATTTATCCGCAACAAGGAGCGCTACGAATTCCTCAAGTGGGGCCAGCAAGCCTTCGATACCTTCGGTGTAGTCCCTCCAGGGATCGGCATCGTTCACCAGGTCAACCTTGAGCACCTCGCCATGGGCGTCCTTGAAAAAGACGGCACTTTCTATCCCGACACTCTCGTCGGAACCGATTCCCACACCACCATGATCAACGGCCTTGGCGTCGTTGGCTGGGGAGTTGGCGGCATCGAGGCGGAGGCAGGAATGCTCGGCCAACCCGTCACCTTCCTCGTCCCTGAAGTCGTCGGTGTTTACCTTCACGGCTCACTCGCCGAAGGCGTCACCGCAACCGACCTCACCCTCAAAATCACCCAAATGCTCCGTGCTCACGGCGTGGTCGGCAAATTTGTCGAATTCTACGGTCCCGGCGCGGAAGCACTCAGCCTCCCTGACCGTGCCACCATCGCCAACATGGCCCCGGAATATGGTGCGACCATGGGCTTCTTCCCGATTGATTCAGAGACCATCGACTACCTCAGGGGCACTGGCCGCTCCGATGACCTTTGCACCACCGTTGAAAACTACTTCAAAGCCCAGGGCATGTGGGGCATCCCACAAAAAGGTGACATCGATTACACCGACGACCTTGAGCTCGACCTTTCAAGCGTCGTCCCCGCCGTCTCCGGCCCGAAACGCCCGCAAGATCGCATCGATGTCCCTGCCCTCGGTGCCAAATTCGATGAGCTCTTCACTGCCAGCGTCGCCGCTGGTGGCTTCGGTCGCGATGCTTCCACCCGCAGCGACAGCGTCGACCTCGACCTCACCAGCCCTGCCGGCTTTTCACCAAGTGGTGCCCAGCTCCTGAACTCCGACGAAGACCCCAGCAACGACGTCGCCGTCGAGACCGTAGGCGAGGAGATAAAGCTGCACCACGGCTCAGTCCTCATTGCGGCCATCACCTCATGCACCAACACCAGTAACCCAAGCGTCATGCTCGCGGCTGGCCTGGTCGCGAAAAAGGCGAACGCTCTCGGTCTCACCGTCCCCTCATACGTCAAAACCTCTCTCGGGCCCGGCTCACGTGTCGTCACCGACTATCTGAACGCCACCAATCTTCAAGAAGAGCTCGACCAGCTCGGATTCGAAACCGTCGGTTACGGCTGCACCACCTGCATCGGCAACGCCGGCCCTCTCAACCCTGAGATCGAAGCCGCCCTCCTCTCCAAAGACCTCGTCTGTGCTTCCGTGCTCTCAGGCAACCGCAACTTCGAAGCCCGCATCCACGGCTCGATTCGCGCCAACTTCCTGATGTCACCACCACTCGTCGTCGCCTACGCGATCGCAGGCAGGGTCGATCTCGACCTCACCAACGATCCACTTGGCCAAGACAAGGATGGCAATGATGTCTACCTCAAAGACCTCTGGCCGAGCAGCCAAGAACTTCAAGAAGTCATCGGTGCCGCACTCAAGCCCGAAGTTTTCAACAAGCTCTACAGCAACCTCGATACGGCGAACGAAAAATGGGTCGGCATCGAATCATCCAAAGGAGACACTTACGACTGGAGCGACGACTCCACTTACATCCAATTGCCACCATTCTTCGAGAATTTCAGCCGCACCCCAGCGACTGTCGCTCAGGACATCACGGATGCACGCCCACTCGGCATCTTCGGTGATTCCGTCACCACGGACCACATCTCCCCAGCCGGTGCAATTGTCCCGACCTCACCCGCCGGCCAATACCTGATCGAAAATGGTGTCGAAAAAGCCAAGTTCAACTCCTTCGGCTCACGCCGTGGCAACGACCGCGTCATGACCCGTGGCACCTTCGGCAACGTCCGCATCAAGAACCTCATGGCCACCTGCAATGGTGAGCAAGTGGAAGGTGGCTACACCCTCTACTTCGGCGACAAAGAAGTTCCCGCGCCGGATTCCGCCGTCGATGCCGCTCACGGTGGCAAGCCGACCTTCATCTACGATGCGGCCATGGCCTACATCGAAGAAGGAAAGTCGCTCATCGTCATCGGTGGCGAAGACTACGGCATGGGGTCATCCCGTGACTGGGCAGCCAAAGGCACCGCACTGCTCGGAGTCTCCGCAGTCGTCACCAAGTCCTTCGAGCGCATTCACCGCTCCAACCTCATCGGAATGGGCGTCCTGCCGCTGACCTTCAATGACAGCGCCGACTACGACCGCATCTCAAACTTGCACGATGCCAGCTTCGCGATCACTGGTCTCGCAGGAGAGCTCAGCGCTGGACAACAGGTCACCCTCACCGTCACTAAAACCGACGGCAGCACCGAGGAAGTCCCGCTCACCGTCCGTCTCGATACCCCAGCCGAGATCGACTACTACCTCAGCGGCGGCATCCTCCCTTACGTCCTCAATCAGATCCTCGACAACGCCGAGGC
>CAXIBU010000196.1:0-6056 GCA_964021555.1 uncultured Verrucomicrobiales bacterium
AGACGAGGTAACGACTTCATCAAATTCGACGACTTTATTAGGTTCACTGGACACGTCGAAATGATGCCAAGCCATCACGTTCTGTCAAACACCAGAAACTAGCAATAAGAGGAAAGTTTGTTTGTTCCTTGCCAAGGCAAGGGCTGAAAGATTTTACTCACGACCTACTGACCCATGAATTCCCCTGAAATTATCCTTCGCCCAACCCCCTGGTTCTTCTGGAGAGCAATCCTACTTTTAGTGATGCTTCTTGGAGGAGGGCTTTACTTCATTTACGACTATCAGGTCGGCTACCCTAAAAAGAACGTTCACTACTTCTCCCACAAGCAGTTCCAGAACGCCCACGATCTTTATTCCGCCAAGAAGAACCAAGGCCTCACTGATGCCGAGTGGGTCAAGCTCGCCACCAACCAAACGACTCCGCTAGCCCCGGAAGGCTACCCTCTTCCCGAAGGACAGGAAAACCAGTTCACTTGGCCGCAAGAGCTGGCCGACCCCGAGCTGATGAAGGCCGGCTTTTCACCGAGCTGGTTAGCTTACACCGCTCGCATGGGCTGGGATGAAAAACCCGCCGAAAAACCCAAAGATCAGCGAACCGTCAACGAGCAGCTCTACTTCGGAACTGGAGCCCTGATTCTTTCAGTAGTTCCACTGTTCTTTCTCATCAGAACCAGCCGTCGCCAGATGAGCTTAATCGATGGCACGGTAAGCGCCCCCGACGGCACGACCGCAAGGATCTCCGACATCAAGCGGATCGACCTGCGGAAATGGAAAACCAAGGGCCTCGCTCGGCTCGAAGCAAGTGACTCCGAGGGCGATAAGACGCTCAGGCTCGATGGTCTGGCCTACGGCGGATTCAAAAAAGAGCAGGACGAGCCAGCGGAGCGATTCATGCAGGCGATCCTCAAGGACTTCGATGGCGAAATCATCGAATACGAAGAAGAAATCGATGAAGATGAATCAACTGATGAGTCTGACGAAGCGCTCAAGGCTTGAATTTGCCTACCAGCCCCAAAGCGACTAAGCCTGCGGCGCAGAGTCCAACAAACCAGTCGCCAAGTAGCGCATAGAGCGACATTGGACCATTTTTCGGCACCTCAAGGGTTGCTCTCAGAGTATCCGTCACAAATGGTCCTTGTTCCGGATCCATGATCCAGCGCTCTCCCTCATTCGGAAAATTCCGGCTGCGCAGGCTCCCATCGATCCCAATCGCAGCGGTAATCCCGTTGTTGGCGACCCGCAACAGCGGCCGACGAAATTCGATTGCACGAAATCTTGCCGTAGCAAAGTGCTGGTAGGCGGCGGCACTTTCCTTAAACCAGCCATCATTGGTCACATTGACGATCACTTGCGCCTCATCCGGTTTAACGTAGGGCCGGAGAACTCTGGGAACGGTATCTTCGAAGCAGATGGCGCCAATGACTCCCACCGAAGTATCGCCCACTTGCACTGGAATGGCCTCGGTTTGTTCCCCTCTCGAAAAACTCCCGCCAAAAGGATTGCCACCAGTGGCCTGTTTGAAGAGCTCCTCAAGGAAAGGTAACTCCTCCTGCAAAGGAATGTATTCTCCAAACGGAACCAGGTGCTTCTTTCCCCAGGTCCTCGAGTTTTTGAACTCTTCATCGACAATCCATAGGGAATTGTAGTCAGCCAAACTTTCATCCAGCGATTCCGACAGGATTCGTTCATTTGTCCCAGTCATCCAAATGAAAGGCCCAAGGATATCTTCAAGAGGTTTGATCTCCTGTTTGTAGTAGGAGAAATTCCACTGCTTGGGCTCACTGAACTGTTTCAGGTGATCGCGAGCAACCGGATAGACCAGCGCCGATTCAGGAAATACGATCCAATCCGGAGCCCACCATTCTACTTCTTCCCCCGAACGGATTGCCGCCTCTTGCTCCGCGGCGATCTCCTCCAAGGCACCTCGTGTGGAATTGAAGTAGCCATCATAGATATCATTGATGCCTAGCCCTGCGCCCACCATATCAATTGGATAGTTTTGCTGAACTCCCAAGACTCTCACGTGAGCCATTTCAAGCGACTCCAGTTGCTCAAGCCTTCCGGCCCCGTAGAAAAACATCGCAGCGATAAGCGCGACGCCAACGGCAAAGTCGGGATGGGCTCGGAATTTGCCCGCCCTAGTCTCGGCAAACAAACGCCGCGCGGTATCAGCCAGCACGACGCTCATGAATACTGGAGCAAATGAGAGACCCACCTCCCCGACCAAATCCGCGGCCTGAGCAAGGTAGAGGTTGTTGTGAAAGGTCGAGCCCAAGCTATTCCAACCAAAGCCAGTCAGTAGGTAGCCCCGCAACCATTCCAGCACCACCCAGGCACAAGCGGCCACTGTAGCACAGCGCATGCTCCTGAACGCAGCCCCCCAAGCGAAACGTCCGCCTTTGCGGGGCTTCTCATCAGCGGTCATTCGCTCGCGGATTTTTCGCTGCAAATTCGTCTCTTCCGCCTTTGCTTTCCCGCGGGTCAATTTGGACTGCAATGGATTCGCTAGAAGTGCGACAAGAACCGCCCAGATCGCGGGGTAAAACGCAAGATACAAACTGATCGCACCAGTTGGGACCACGTTCATGATCCACCCCGCCTCCGGCGCCACCACCTCTGACAGCCAACTCAAACTGATCGAAAAATAAGCCAACCCAGCCAAGTAGCCGCGCCCAAAGATCGCTATCGCGTATTTCCACCATGAGCGCTCACCGCGCTTCGTGAACCACACCGCCCAGATCAGGGGCACCACTGCCACCCACACCAGCCCACTCCAGGTAATTGGGTCAAACAAGCAGGCCAGCAGCACTCCAGAAATAAGTGCGGCAAGCCAGGTCAGTCGGTTAAGGGTGCGATCAGTGATCATCTCAGCAAAAAGTGCCTGTAAGCTAGCCAAGCGTCAATGCTACCCTTGATAGCGACGAATTTCGGCCAAGAAAACGTCCAGAAACTGATCCGCCTTGGCCTCCCCGATTCCTTTAATCCGCATCCCTGCCGCGCGAGTTCTCGGTCGCAGCCGAGTCAAATTCTCGAGAACTTGATTGTTGAAAATTACATAGGCAGGGACACCCTGTTTCTCGGAAATTTCACTGCGCAGCGCTTTGAGCCGATTGAAGAGCTCCACCTCAAATCCAAGTTCCGTCAGCTCCGGCCCACTACCATCATCGTCCTCCTTCAGGCCGGATTCACGCCGCGATGGCCAGTCCAGCTCGACGGAAGCCTTACCCAACATGACCTTGGCACCTCGCTCAGTCAAAGTTAGCAAGGGGTATTGATCTCTGCGTTCGGTCTTGATCAGACCAGCCTTGCTCATGGCGCGAAACAGCTGGTTCACGTAGGCACTGCCGCATTCTTTGAGCAATCCGTAGGTGCTCAAGCGATCCAACTTTGCCGACAGCACCGCTTCCGACCGCGATCCAAGCAGCATCTGAACGATCTTGCCTTTGCCAAAAACTCCGACCCACGTGCCAGCCTCGCTCCTCGACATCCGCGCGACCCCGCTGAGCGCCTTGCGCAAAATCAGCTCTTCTTCATCAGTGCCCGCTCGGCGCTTGCCGTGGTCCCCACCTTTACACTGGTCACAAGTGCCGCAAGGCTCCGAATTTTCCTCACCGAAATACGCCATGATCGCCTGCTGTCGGCACTCTTCGCCATAGCACAGATCGATCATCGCCTTCAACTTGTCGCGATCCCGCTCTTCCTTGGCCTCCAGAGCAGCCCAGTCGATCTCCAACTGGCTGGTCATGACCTGAGGTCGCAAGAGACGCGTGCCACGCGTCCTGCTGCCAGGAATGTCAAACCGTTCGATGTATCGATTCCGCGCCAAAATGATCAAACAGCTCCCCAAAGCCATGCTATTCTTCAGCCCGACCGCCTCAGCCATGTCCTGCAAGGTCTGGCGCATTTCATAGTCACCATCGGAGTGGTTCAAGAGGTGCTGATAAACTTGCCGGATCACCTCAGGGCTGGGGTTCGCGCCTTCGATGAAGAATTCTTGTGTCCGCGTATCAGCGTAATTGAACAGAAGCTCGCAAACCGAGGCCTCACCGTCCCTGCCAGCGCGCCCGGCCTCCTGATAATAGGCTTCCACGCTCCCCGGGATTTCAAAGTGCACCACGAAGCGCACATCCGATCGGTCAATGCCCATGCCAAAGGCATTGGTCGCCACCGCCACATCCGCCTGCCGTTCGATAAAAATATTTTGCGTCCGCTCGCGCTCCTGAGGGCTCAGCCCGCCGTGATAGGCGATGCAGCGCACTCCCCAGTCCTTCAGCATGTCTGCCACCTCGTCGACCTTCTTGCGAGTGGCGCAATAGACGATCCCCGTCTTGTGCTTCTCAACAATCTCACGCACTCGAGCGAATTTCTGGCTGGCCTTTTCTGTCGGGCGAATCGTCAGGCTCAAATTCGGCCGGGCAAAGCCACTCACCTGCTCAAAGGGATCACGAAGATCGAGGACTTTGAGGATATCGGCACGCACCACCGGCGTCGCCGTTGCCGTCAATGCGACGCACTGCGGTTGCCCGATTGCCTTAAACGCTTGCCCCAAGCGCATGTAGTCTGGACGAAAATCATGTCCCCATTGGCTGAGACAGTGGGCCTCGTCTACTGCTACCATGGCAATCGTCACTGATTCCAAGGCACGGCAAAAACTACCAGCCCGAAAACGTTCCGGCGCCACGTAGACCAATTTGTAGTCCCCGCGCCGCATGCCATCCAGTCGATCCATCTGCTCGGACTGGCTCAAGGTGCTGTTGATCAAAGTCGCCGCGACCCCCTTGGCTTGAAGCGCATCCACTTGATCCTTCATTAAAGCGATCAGCGGTGAGATCACCAAAGTCACCCCGTCCAGGCAAAGCGCTGGCAACTGATAACAGAGCGACTTTCCGCCGCCAGTAGGCATGACCACCAAGCCATCTCGCCCCGTCAGAATTTCTTCCACGACCGCATCCTGACCATCCAAGAAACCATCAAAGCCGAAATGCTCTTTAAGGGCCTCTTCGGGGCGCTTGATCAGTTTTGCCATGACCTCGTTAGCTAAAAGCAAAGCCTCACGATTGACAACCCTCAATTGCGCAAATGAACAGTCAATGATCCAACGACAAAAAAGCGGCCTCTCCCGACGGAAGAGGCCGCTGCATTTGATTCACCAAGTCTAGCTCAGTCCTGCAGATCCTTGACAACTGAGCGCCAGATCTCGCGACTTTCTTCAATCAGCTTCTCACGATTACGATCGCTTAGTTCCTTGGCTTTAGCGGAGTCCTCTTTCTCCTCGAGACGATCAAGTTTACGACGCAAGCTCGAGGCTTCGCCCGTCGACAGAGCCTCTTCAGCAACCGCGAAACGATGTAGCTCGTCCAATTTGAACTGAGATTCGTTGAGACGTGGACTCAGAACATCTTGATCGACTTTATCCGCCCGGAGCTCCTGAATCTTCTCCTTGAGAGCACTCAAACGAGCATCCGTCTTGGTATCCCCTTGGAGATGCTCTTCGCCAATCGTAAAGAGAACTTGGATCAGCTTGCGAGCCTGAGCTTCTTGCAAGCGGTCCTCGACCACTGACATACGGATGAAGCCGTAGGTTTTCACGTGGCGCTCGCGCAATTTGGCTTCTTCTTTGGTGTAATACTTTGCCCCACCAGCGGTCATGCGTTGGAAGGCCTCGAATTGATCGCGAATGGCCCCAAGCTCTGCGAGGTCTTCAACTCCGCCACGAGGTCCGGGAACAATCGCACCTCCAGCACCAGCTCCAGCGCCACGAGCTGGTCCACGTCCTTTGCCGCCGGGGCCACGCTGAGCCATACTTGTTGAAATGGTGAGTGCCGCTGCCGTTCCGATTAAAATGAGTTTAGATAGTTTCATGGTTGGTCTTGTTGGGATTCAGTTGATACAACCATTCGGTCCGGCAATGGTTGCAAAATTGTTGACCTTCCTTGTCAATCCAAGCTCCAATCGCTTACTCATAGTTCAATGTTCCAAGGCCTGATCGCTCTATTCTTCATTCTCCTGACCAGTGCCACCTTGGCCGCCGATTGGGTTTGGTGGGAGGCTGAAGC
>CAXIBU010000197.1:0-6005 GCA_964021555.1 uncultured Verrucomicrobiales bacterium
TCGAAGAATTTGTTCCCAAGCATCGCCCCGTCTACGTTTGGTTTGACGTTTACGACTTGGAGGAGGGACGGCTTTGAAGCTCACGCAAATCTTCGTCAGACTTCGGTTGAACCCGAAGACCAACAGGGAAGGCTAAGCCACCCTTATTCCGCGTGTCGGGTGATGGGGTTGAAGTCGAAGGAAAGGGCTAGCTCGGCTTTGGCTGCGCGGGATCTTAGATCGTTTAGCAGAGACTCGGTTTGATGGATCTCGGCTAGGAGATCGAGCTGTGATTGAACTTGGCTGGCCGCTCCCAAGGCGGCGTCAGGGCCTTCCTCTTCGCGGATTTCGGTAAACCAGGTCGCGAATAGCGTTTTTGCGGTGTCTGGGGCGATCTGCGAGGGGATGGAGAGACCATTTTTTTGCGCGAGACGCAGGTAGTTGTTTCGCATTTCATCCAGTTCCTGGCTTTTCCGATTGAGCTGGTCGCGGAG
Organism: uncultured Verrucomicrobiales bacterium; assembly: GCA_964021555.1. Taxonomy (GTDB): domain Bacteria; phylum Verrucomicrobiota; class Verrucomicrobiia; order Verrucomicrobiales; family Akkermansiaceae; genus CAXIBU01. The sequence continues at coordinate 474 of CAXIBU010000197.1, forward strand.
GGTGGCCAACTGCGGCATGAGGCGAGCCCGCCATTGCTTGCGAGTGTAGTCGCGGTAGGTTTCGATGATGGCTTTGCTCAAAGTCGCGGCGGCGTCGGCGCTGAGCCCATTGTAGCTCTGGGTGATGGTGTGCTCGCTGTCGATGATCCTGTGACTAATCAATTGAATCAGTTCCTTATCGAGTTTTTCCAGCGCGACTTGGTCTTTCACTCTTTCAAAAGCACGATCTAAGATCACGGAAGAATTCAGGATTTTCGCCTGAGTTTTCGTATACTCAGCGAGATAGGGATCTTCAAACACGTAAAATTCTTCATCCACGATGACAGCGAGGTCAGGCATGGGGTGAATTTCGAGAAGAAACCAACCTTTGGTCTTTTCACCTTCCTGAGCGATGGCTGGGGCAATGGCAAGAAGGGCCGTTAGCAGTAAGATAAGAGGTTTCATATTAAGAGGGATTGGGTTTGCTGGACGATTCGAATTGCTCCCGCCAGAAGGCGAGGCGCTCGGCGATGCGGCCTTCGAGCCCGTTGGTTTTTGGCTCGTAGTAGCGCTTGCCCTCGGGGAGGTAGGCTTGGGGGATGTAGCCATCCTCGCTGTCGTGGGCGTAGAGGTATTGGAGCGATGCGTCGCTGGCACCAGATTGGCCGGCGATTTTCTTGCGGGTCCTGGTTCTAAGGTGTTCCGGAACGGCGAGGGTGCGGCCATTTTTCACATCGGACATGGCGGCATTGATCGCGGCGTAGGCGCTGTTCGACTTTGGTGCGGTGGCAAGGTAGATCGTTGCGTGAGCGAGGGGAATGCGAGCCTCGGGCATGCCGATAAATTCGACGGCTTGCTGGGCGGCCACTGCGACCCGTAGTGCATTTGAATCCGCCAGGCCAATGTCTTCGCTGGCGGCAATGACCAGCCGACGCGCGATGAAGCGGATATCCTCTCCAGCGTGCAACATCTTGGCGAGCCAGTAGACGGCGGCATCGGGATCGGAGCCGCGGATGGATTTGATGAAGGCGGAGATGGTATCGTAGTGCTCGTCGCCATCGGCATCGTAGACGATGGCCTTTTGTTGGATCGACTCTTCAGCAATCTCCAAACTGAGCTGAATCGTGCCATCGGCGTCCTTAGGTGTGGTGACGACGGCGATCTCCAGCGAGGTCAGCGCCTTACGGGCATCGCCATCGGAAATGCGGGCCAAGTGGGCGAGGGCCTTTGGGTCGGCGACGATATCGAATTTGCCAAAACCGCGTTCGCTATCGGCCAGCGCACGCTGCATCAGTTCGATGAGCTCGCTCTCTGAAACGGGCTCCAGCTGGAAGACCTGGGAGCGCGAGACCAGTGGGGAATTGACATAAAAGTAAGGATTGTGAGTGGTCGCCCCGATGAAGCGCACGGTGCCACGCTCGATGTGGGGGAGGAGAACGTCTTGCTGGGCCTTATTGAATCGGTGAATTTCATCGACGAAGAGAATGGTCGTCTGGCCCTTCATGCGCTGCATGTGGCGTGCCTGTTCGACTTTTTCACGGATATCAGAGACCTTGCTCTCGACGCCATTCAAGCTCTCGAATCGGCACTCGGTCGCACGGGCAATGACGCTGGCCAAAGTCGTTTTTCCCACACCCGGCGGGCCGTAGAAGAGGACTGAAGTGAATCGATCGGCCTCGATGGCACGTCTCAGCAGTTTGCCCTCGGCGAGGATATGTTGCTGGCCTGCGACTTCATTGAGCGTGCGCGGGCGCATGCGAGCGGCCAAGGGTTCGCTGGGTGAAGTTGAGTCGTCATTTGACTCCGATACGGAGGTGTCGAAGAGGTCCGAGATAATGAAATGAGTTAAAGTTGGCGAAGGGGTGAAGGAAAAGTCGGAGGAAAGCTCGGCAGTGTAAAGGGGGAAAGGCAGCAGAAATTCGCTTGGGCCGCTACCTACGGGCTTGACTAAAGGGGCGGGCAGGTGAAACAAGGCCGCCATGTTGCGACAGGTTCTCAAATCAAAAATCCACCGTGCTCGTATCACCGCGGGTGATGTCGACTACGAAGGCAGTATCGAAATCGACAGCGAATTGCTGGCCGAGGTCGATCTCGTCGAGGGCGAAAAGGTGCTCGTCGCATCCGTCACCAGTGGCAACCGACTTGAGACCTACGTGCAGTCTGGCAAGCCTGGCAGCCGCGACTTTATCATCAACGGCGGTGCCGCCCGCTTGATCAAAAAGGGCGAGACCGTGGTCATCATGGCCTTCGGCCTCAGCGAAGGTCACTACGAGGCGAAGCGTGTGGTTCTCGACGAGAACAACCGCATCATTCGCCGCGGGCGCCGCATGCCTTCCTAAACTTTTCTGATGTGGAGGGCTGACTTCATTCCGATATCGTTTGACTCTATTCTTTACAAATCCCTTTCACTTAACCATTTTCCGCGTCCCATGATTCTCGCTGCTACTGCTCTCGAAATTTCCATCCCCGTGGTGGTTGTTCTTCAAGTTATCGTCGCTCTTCTTCTGATCCTCTTGGTCATGATGCAAAAGCCTAAGCAAGAGGGACTTGGTGCTGCCTTTGGTGGTGGCACGGCAGGTGAGGTTTTCGGTGCTCGCACTACTGACGTTCTGCAGAAAGGCACGATCTACCTCGGTGTCGCGTTTTTCGCCCTGACCATGCTCTTGGCTGTTCTAACCACCGCCCGCAACAAGGAAGTCGGCAAAATCGAGGTCAAAGCCGATCCTGTTCCCGAGGCGCCAGCCGCTCCGGAACCAGCTGCCGTTGTTCCAACTCCGGCCGCACCAGATGCTGGGGAAGCAACTGAAGAAGACGCCGCTCCTGCAGCCAATGGCAGCGAGGAAGAGGCCACAGAGGAAGAGGAAGCTCCTGCGGAAGAAGAAGCTGAAGAAGCTCCTGCCGAGCCAGCTGAACCTGCAGTTCCTGCTCCGGCACCTGCCCAAGACTAATTTTGCCTTTTGGCAAAACCGATGCACCGAAGGTGCGTTTGGCCTCGTTATTTCTTTTAGATGGCCGATCAATCGCTACCCGTATGGGCTCGCCCCGAAGCTTTCGAGGCAGTTCCCGAGCACTTTCCTCCCTACGGATATTTGGACCGTAAAGGGACCCCGATTGGGTTCGAGAGTTTCGATCACTTATTCCAAACGATCAAAGACGATCCCTCGCAGGGCATCGGATTTGTTTGGACCCCCAAGCATCCTTACCTCGTCACACCGGAAGAGGTTCCCGAGCTGTTCCTGGCGGTGAAGCGGTTTCGCATCGAAGCGAGCCGGGATAACTACCTTGATGCACGGAGAAATGCGATCTTGTTCGGGCTTTTCGCCTGCTACGCGGTGTTTACTCTCTACGAGGGCAGCGTCATTGGGCTGATCAAGAATCAGGTCTTCAGTTATGGTCTGGCCCTGTTAATCATGATGGGGCTGATGCCTCTTTACGATGCATGGAAAAGTCGCCGCGCGGCGAGTCAGCTCACCCCTGATGCAATGGCGGCGGACGCTCCTGCTGTGCGTTTCGAGATCTGGCTGGGGCGTCAGTCGGCCGCTGGAACTCAGCGCCTGCTGGTGGGCATGGTCATTGTCGGTCTCGCTCAGCTCTACGATGTCTTTGTCCAGAAGCAGGGGGTGGCCGCGATTGTTGATGGCCGAGGCTGGCTGGCCGAGGGCGGACTTTTCAAGCCTTTCAATGGCGATTATGTGAGTTTTCTGACCGCGCCTTTCGTCCACGGTGGGCCCTTGCACTTTGCCTTCAATTTCCTGGCGCTGCGCTACCTCGGCAAGCGTGTCGAAGTGTTGGCGAGCTGGCAGCATTTGATGGGATGCTTTTTCGTGACGATGCTGGCAGGCGGGTTTTGTTCCTTGCTGCTGGTGGACAGCCCTACGGTCGGGGCCTCGGGTGCGATCTGTGGTCTACTCGGTTTCTTGATGGTCTTTGAAACCACCCACAAAGCGCTGGTCCCAAGATCTTCCCGTCGGCGCTTGGCCGGTGCCGTATTTGGCCTGGTTCTGATTGGGCTGGTGGGCTTCAGCTTTATCGATAATGCCGCGCACGCTGGCGGGCTCTTTGCGGGCATGGGCTACGCATGGGTGGTCTTTCCCAAGAGCTCGTCGCCCTTGCGTCCTCATCCAGGTTCTGGTGCCGGGTTCTGGGGGATGGCTTCGCTCGGGCTTCTTATTTTCTCGGTGGTCGTGGCGGCGCTCCGCATCGCTGGATGAGAGCTTGGCTTCCAGAGCTGCGGCACATTGTGGCGCTGGCCTTTCCGATGATCATCGGGCAGATGAGCCAAATGCTGCTGGGGCTGGCTGATACCTGGATGGTGGCCAAACTCGGGGTGCTCGAACTTGCCGCGCTTAGCTTGGTCAACGCCCTCTTCCACGTGCCGCTGGTGCTGGGCATCGGCGTGCTGACCAGCGTGGCCATCCGAGTTTCCGCCGCGCGCGGCAGTGGCGATTCCCAACGGGCTCGCGAAGCCTGCCGGACTGGCTTTTACCTCTCACTGATACTCGGTGCCCTGTGCTTCCTTATCAGCTGGGCGGCGCTGCCATTCCTCGGCTACCTGGGCCAGCCAGCCCATGTGGTGGAGCGCTCGCATGACTATTATCTGATCGTGATGTTATCCATGATCCCTTGCTTGGGCAGCTTGGCGCTGAAAAATCATGCCGATGCGATGAACCGGGCTTGGACGGCATTCTGGATCTTTCTAGCAGGTGTGTTGTTCAATATCCTGCTGAACTGGCTCTTGATCTTCGGGAAAGCGGGTTTCCCTGAAATGGGACTCGAAGGGGCAGGTCTAGCGACTTTGATTGCTCGGATCGGGATCTGCGCGGCAATGCTCGTTTGGTTTAGCTCTTCGCGTCGGCTCGCTGATTGGACCCCGCGCACCTGGTGGAAGCGGATTAATGGCGTCGAAATGCGCCGCCTCTTGAAACTCGGCATTCCCGCTGGGCTCCACACGCTCAGTGAAGTCGGGGCATTTTCAGCGGCGGGCTTATTGTGTGGGCTGATTGGAGCGATGGCGATGGCGGGGCATCAGGTCGCCCTGACCGTGGCGGGAATGAGTTTCATGATTCCATTGGGACTCTCGATGGCACTGACCGTCTGTCATGGCGAGGCGAGGGGACAGGAGGATGTGGCAAAGTTGCGTCGCTTGACCACGGCGGGGTGGAGTTTGACTTTGGTGATCGGGGTCGTGAGTGCGGCTTTATTGATGATCTTTTCGCAACCCATCGCGGCGGCCTTCGTTGATGAGCCTGAGATCATCAGCTTGGCGGCGAGTTTGCTTGTGGTGGCGGGTGTTTTTCAAATCGTCGATGGCCTGCAAGTCGCCAGTGCCGGGATGCTGCGGGGGCTGGAAGATGTTCACGTTCCCGCGATCATTGGTGTGCTGTCCTACTGGGTGGTGGGGATTCCTCTTGGGGCGTGGTTCGCCTTTTCACTGAACTGGGGAGCCAAGGGTATCTGGTGGGGATTGGCCGCTGGCTTGTCGGTGGCAGCGGTTTTTCTGGGGTGGAGGTTGCGGGATCGATTGGGGCGACTGGGGATTAGTGATTAGTGATT
>CAXIBU010000198.1:0-5977 GCA_964021555.1 uncultured Verrucomicrobiales bacterium
ATCAAGAACGATCCCTTCGAGGAAATTCAGGCGGTCCTCGGTCTTTTCGATTTCCAGTGCATGTTGGCGCACTTCGGGGTCCTGCAGCAGGTGGTGGCAGACGAGGTCGGCGAAGATGTGGGGGTCGTCGCATTTCTGTAGGAAAGTGCGGAACAGCATGCCGATCTCCTCGGGCATGCTGAGGGTGTGCAGCTCGACCACAGCGCGCAGGCGCTCCTCGGCATCCGAGCCCTCCTTTAGCGGCGTGTTCATGATCGGCTCGATGCGGGCGCGGGGGTAGCTTTTCCCGTCCAACCATTCGACGAATTTGACGCGCATCACCCCGTGAAGGATGAGCTGTCCGCCGAGGTCCTCGTCGCGCACGCAGGCGCGGATCAGGCCGACGGTGCCGACTGGTGCGGAGTCCAGCTCCGGGAGCCCCGTCGGGTCGTCCAAGCTCGCGCCGATGGCAATCAGCGGATCGCCCTCGAGGGCGTCGTTGAGCATTTCCTTGTAGCGCTCTTCGAAGATGCGAAGTGGCAGGGCACCGTGGGGAAACAAGGTGCAGCTCGGCAGGATCATGACCCCGATGGTCTCGGGAATGTTCAGTTCGCCCATCGCTTAGCGTTCTAGAATTTCGACCTCGTAGCCGTCGGGGTCGGTAATGAAGGCCATTTTCTTATCACCGCCTTCGAATTTTTCACGCCAGCCGTCGGGCCAGATTTCGATGCCCTGTTTTTCGAGCCTGTCGCAGTAATCGATGATGCAGGGCACGCCGACTGCGGTGTGCATGAGGTCTTCGGGGACTTTGACTTCGTAGTCTGCCGACCAGGTCAGCTCGAGAAAGTGGTCGTTGCCGGGCAGCTCAAGGAAGGCGAGTTGATTGCCCTGTGGCGACTTTTTCTGGTCCTTCAGCTCGAAGCCAACTTGCTGGTAAAAGGCGATGCTTGCCTCCAGATCGGAGACGCGGACACGGGTGTGGAGGAACTTGATCATGGGACAAGGCTAGGGCGGAGTTTCCAGATCGCAATCGCGAATCTGGCAGACGGTGGCATTTTGGGGTTTTCTAGCAGGGGATAAGGCGCTAGAACCATCGCCATGGGTCAATTTGATGGAAAAGTCGCAGTCGTTACCGGCGCCGGAAGAGGCATTGGGTATGAAATCGCCAAGGAATTCGCAGCGGGGGGTGCCAAAGTCGCCGTCGTTAGCCGTAGCTTGGGAAGTTGCGGAGCTGCCGCAGATAAGATCAACGAGGAATTTCCTGGCTCGGCCCAGGCATTTGCCGTTGATGTCGCGAGTTTCGATGCCGTGCAAGCCATGGGCGAGCAAGTGATTGAGGCATTTGGCTCGGTCGATATCTTGGTGAACAATGCAGGCGTCACCCGTGACAAGCTACTCCTGCGAATGAAGCCCGAGGATTGGGATGTCGTTCTGGAAACCAACCTCAAAGGGGCCTACAACACGGTCAAAGCCTTCCAGAAGCCGCTGATGAAATCCGGCGCGGGTCGGATCGTCAACATCTCCTCGGTGATCGGTCTCATGGGGAATGCTGGACAAGCGAACTACGCGGCCTCCAAGGCGGGCCTCATTGGCTTCACCAAGGCGGTTGCCAAGGAGCTCGCGAGCCGCAAGGTCACTTCCAACGCGATCGCTCCCGGCTTCATTTCGACTGATATGACGGATGAGCTCGACGACAAAGTCCGTGATTCCATCCTCAGCAATATCCCACTCAAGGCCTTCGGTGAGGTTGAGGACGTCGCCGCTCTGGTGATGTTCCTGGCTAGCGATTCCGCTCGTTACATTACCGGTCAAGTTGTCGCGACCGACGGTGGCATGACCATGTGATCCGAGCTTAAGCCCCCAAGACAGCCCCGAGACAGATCATGGAAGAATCCGAAAATCCATCTACCTCGACCTTGCCCCAGGGCTCGCCGGTAAAGCAATTTTCGGTAATGTTGCAAAACCGGGCCGGCGCCCTGAGTTCGCTGGTCCGCTTGCTGGAGTCGCACAAGATCTTGTTGCTTGGCTTCAGTATCCGGGATTCCAATGACGCCACGATCGTGCGCCTCGTGGTCTCGGATCCTGAGACCACCGAACAGATTTTCATGGAGCGGGGGATCCCTCACACCACTACGAACATGGCGGTGCTCGAGCTCTCGGAAGGCTGCCTGCACCTGAGCAAAGCGCTGGATACGCTCTTCAAGGCGGAGACCAACATTCATTTTGCCTACTCCTTGGTGCCGTGCCCCGCTGGTAAGACCATGTTGGCGATGTGCTTGGAGGATCACCACTTTGGCGTCTCCGTCTTGAGAAATTCGGGCTTCAAAGTGCTCTTCCAAGAGGACCTCAGCCGCTGAAAGGTTGGGCCAAAGTCGCGCCGATCTATCCTGAAGGCGCGGATTTGTGCTCAAATGGCTAAATTCGTCGCTCGACCGATGCGCTAGAATAGCCATGATGGTTCTCCTGAACGAGTGATGGCCCTGATTGATCGATACATAGGCAAGCAAGTTCTGGCCGCGACCTTGTTCGGCGTGCTGGTGCTGTGCATGGTTTTGCTTTTTGGTAACCTGTTCAAGGAAATCCGCCCCTTGCTGGTGGAACAGGGCGCGCCCCTGTCCATGGTGCTGCAGTTTGTGCTCTATGTGCTGCCTTTCTCACTGATGTTCACGCTGCCGTGGGGCTTTCTGACTGCGATCCTGCTGGTCTTTGGCAAGCTCTCCTCCGATAACGAGATCACCGCGCTGCGCATGAGCGGGCGCGGTCTCGGGCGCCTGGCGGTTCCGGTGCTGGTGATCGGCTTTTGCTTTTGCTTTTCCTGCTACTGGTTAAATACGCGCATTTCCCCGGCGGCCAAAGCCAATATTGCTCAACTGCTGTTCAATACCGCCTCCCGCGATCCGAATGCCCTGCTGCAAGAGGGGCAGCTGCAAACTCGCTTCGAAGGTCAGAAACTCCTCATCGAACAGCGCGTCGGCGAGCGACTGATCGGATTTCATCTCTATCAAGAGGCCACCGAAACCCAGCCCGCACTGACTGTGCACGCGGCCGAGGTCGAGCTCGACTTTGACGAAGGCTCCAAGATCCTCGAGCTCACCCTTCACGATGCCACCATTGAGACACTCGTCTCAGACGGCGACCAGCAGCTGGTGCTAGTCAAGCGCATGCCCTGGCGGCTCGATCTTTCCAAAGTCGGGAAACGACGCGAAAAGGCGAACCAGCTGACCAATCCCGAGCTCGACCAACGCCTGGCCGATCCGAATTTGTCGAAAAAGCGCCGCACCCAATACACCGCCGAAAAACGTAAGCGCCTGTCCTTTTCTTTCGCCTGTCTCGCGCTGGGGTTCATTGGCGTGCCTCTGGGGGTGCGCCATCAGCGCAAAGAGACCTCGGCAGGATTCGGGCTGGGGATCGCCATTGCCGTCGCGTATTTTGTCCTGATGATTGTTGCCGAGAGCGGCGGGGAAATTCCCGGTATCCTTGGTGATGTTATCCTCTGGTTGCCCAATATCGCCTGCATCGGCCTCGGTCTGTTCTTCTTCCGGCGGGCCAGCCGCGGTTAGGCATTTATTCCCCCCACACAATGAGCACGAAATGGTTCCGGTCCTTCAAAGCGAGTCTTCGCGATGGCGCGAGATGGTTCGCCGCGAACACGCCAGACCCACTGCCACTGCGCCATTCCCTTAAGGGATACACCCTGGGCACACTGACCTACGATTTAAAGGCCGCCCTTAATGTCGCCTTGCTGGGTATCCCGCAAGCCATGGCCTATGCCTCGATTGCGGGTTTGCCCATCTCCTACGGGATCATCGGCGGCACCGTGGCCTGCCTGCTGGCACCCCTGTTCGCCTCCTCCCGCTTCACCTCCCTGGGGCCGACCAATGCGACCGCCCTGATGGTGTTCAGCTTCTTCGCTGCCAGTCCGCTTCTCGCCGCCGAAAAGGCCGTGATGATGCCGATCTTGGTCGGGATGGTCGGGCTATTCTGTGTCGTTGGTTCTTTTCTCAAAGTCGCGGAGCTCCTGCAATACGTCAGCCGCTCGGTGCTGGTCGGCTACATCACTGGGGCCGGCGTGCTCATCATCGGCAACCAAGTGAAGCACCTCCTCGGAGTGAAAGAGGCGCTGGCCACCTTGCCGCCCCCGCCAAACTTCTTCGTGCTGCTCTACGACCTCGGTCTCGTCGCCGTTCACACCCATTGGCCGACGTTTGTCCTCGGTGCGGCAACCCTGATTCTGTATCTGCTACTCAAGCGCAAAGTCCCGCATCTGCCGATTTTCGCCATCAGCCTTGGGGCCATGACCGCCCTCGCCTACGGCCTTTCAAAGTCGGTGCCTGCCTTTCAATCAGTCGATTGCCTGCCCGACTTCGGTTTTGCCGAGCTGATCCCGCAATTCCCCGAATTCGAGGCACGCAGCTGGTTCGGTCGCATCTCTGCCCTCGGCGGGATCGCGCTTGCGATTGCCTTTTTAGCGGCGCTGGAAAATACCGTCATGGCCAAGAACCTCGGCAGTCGCACCGGCGACCGACCCGACGTCAACCAGGACATGTTCTCCGTCGGGATGGCGAATTTGGGCTGTTCATTCGTCGGTGGCATGCCGGCCTCGGGCTCGCTCACTCGCTCGGCCTTGAACTTCGAGAGCGGGGCGAAGACCGGATTCTCCTCACTTTTCTGCGGGATCTTTTCCGCCATTGCCACCGCGCTGCTCGCGCTTACCCCAGTGGTCAGTTACATCCCCAAGACTGTTCTCGCGGCCCTGGTCGTCGCCATCTCCTTGTCCCTGTTCAAAAAGGGAGCGCTTCGGATTTGCTTCAATTCGACCAATTCCGATCGCGCGGTCCTCATCACGACCTTACTATCGACCCTGCTGATGCGCATCGACTTCGCCATTTTCATCGGGGTCGGCCTGTCCTTGATCCTGTTCCTGCGCAAGGCAAGCCAGCCCTACCTCGTCGAATACCAGCTCAGCGACGACGGCGAACTTCGTGAAATGCCCGAAGATGGCAAACGCGCCCTGCCTGCCATCTCCATCGTCCACGTCGAGGGCAACCTCTTCTTTGGTGCTGCCGAGCTATTCCAGACGCAAATCCAACGCAGCGTCGCCGACAAGCGGCTCAAGATCATCATTCTTCGGCTGAAGAATGCCCGCCATCTCGATGCCACGGCAGTCTCCGCCCTCGAGCAACTCCTCCACTTCGCCCGCCACCAGGACCGACACATCCTGATCTCCGGCGCGACCATCGAGGTCTACCGTGTGCTCAGAAATTCAGGCGTGCTCCAAGTGCTCCAGGAAGGCTGTGAAGAAGGGCAGAGCAACCTCTTCCGCTACCACGCCGACAACCCCAACCTCTCCACCCGAAACGCTCTGAAGCGCGCCCAGGAGATCCTCGGCACCGACGAGGCGGAGATCAAAATCTTCGTCGATCAGAACAAGCAAACCCGCCCACGGTGAGGGCTCGGGTGTCTCTTTTCAACTTTCGAATAAGCGATACCCTGAATCCTCCTCAGAGAGCCAGAAATGCGAGACAAGCCACACAACTCTAGCTCGATCAGTGGCGAATCGCGCTTTTCGGAAAAGCTATTGAAGGGAGTTGTTCACCTGTGGTGGGGGATTGTCTTTTGCTTGGCATTGGCCCTCCTTCTGGTCCCCATGGCAGGACAATTGTTTGGAGATCGACTGCGGTGGCTTGAGGTGATGACAGCATTCGAAACGCAGTATTTGCTCATCTCAGGGGCAACCCTCCTTTTTGCAATCCTGTTCCGTCGAATCCCAACGATCATCATCGCTTCGGTGGCCCTGCTTTTCCATGCAATTCTGGTTCTTCCTTGGTATTTTGATACGCCCCAGCCAGTCTCCAGCTCGCGAAGCTTGAAAGTGATCTCATTCAATGTTCTGCACCAGAATCACCAGTTTGAGGAAACGCTTGAGTGGGTTTTGAGTGAAGACCCTGACCTGGCGGTATTCCAAGAGGTGACCAATCCGTGGCCAGAGAAGCTTCAG
>CAXIBU010000199.1:0-5959 GCA_964021555.1 uncultured Verrucomicrobiales bacterium
GACCAGTCGGCGGTATCCAAAAAGATGGTTCCGCGCACATTGTTGATCGATCCCGAGAACGCGCTGCCGTCCCCCTGAAAGCGAAGGGTTCCGCCATCGGTGTGCTTCAACTCGCCCTCACCCAACAGCGCTCCGGTATGGCGGGCGTTTCCGACACCTCCGTAGGTCCGATAAACCCCAGTTTGCCCAATAGGGACTCTAATATCATTCGCAACGATTAAACTTAGGTTCGTATCAACAATACCACCACCTTGGAAAACAAGGGTGTTGCTACCGTCCCCAAAGTTGGAGTCAGCCCTAACCACTCCGGAGGTGATAACGACGTCACCGACGAAGGTGTTGGCGCCGGTGAGGAAGAGGTCCGAGTTGGAACCATCCCCGGTATCGCTCGCCGAACCTTGCGCGGCGATAGTCAGATTGCCCGTTCCAATAATTGCAGAATCCCAGGTGCTATCATTGCCTCCCGCAGTTCCTAGAGCACTGAGGTCAAAGAGACTGCCTCCAGTGATATCGATGCTGCCGCCCGAGAGGCTAATAATCCCAGTTTCTTCCAGCACGATGCTATTAGGAGCAATCGTGCCATTGATGGTGACGGTGTTATTGCCTGTGCCATCGTCACCAGCGGAAAATACGGCATCATCACCGTCCGCCCAGGCTTGAGTGGCAGATTCGCCAGTCGCATCAGTTGACCAATTGGTGCCAGTGTCCCAATTTCCACCTGCATTTCCTGAGCCGGCGGTGTCGGAGTTAGTGTCCCAATATACGGTGGCAGCCTTCAGGTCTTGAGTGCTTAAGCAAGAGCCTAGGGAAATAATAAAGGCAGTTCTGAGGAGTTGTGAACGTATCGAAGAGGAGGGAATTCGCATAGCACTCTCCATCCTCCAGTTATTTGAATCTGAGGCAACCTCAAAATCGTATGTCAGAAACTATCGATCTTGGGTCATGGTCTTGATGAGGATCCTAACCAACTCGTTGGGGAATCGCCGGTCAGCTGTGATGGCATAGAAAGTCTCCTTAATTTCGGGGAATCGATGCCGTTCAACCAATTCACCGCTGTCGAGCTCATCCTTGACCACAACCTGAGGCACCAGCGTGTGGGCCTTGGATTCTCGAGCCATCAAACGTAGCATTGCCATGTCGTCGATCTCTGCAACCAGTCTCGGCCGCACCCCTGCTTGTTGCATTTGTAGGTCGAAGGCGTGCCTGACATTGCTTTCCAAAGTCGGAACGATCACTGGCAGATCATCGAGATCATCAGGGTAGACGAGTTTACTTTGTCCAATCGCGGTTGGCGTCACCAAGGAGACCGACTGCTCGTCTAGGAGGTGAGAGTGCCAATGAGTCTCTGCATCGAGCGGCACCGATCGATTCGCCAGGATCACGTCCAAGGTGTGATTTTTCAATCCTCGCAGATGCTCCCGCAATGATCCCGATCGAATGATCAGCTCGACCCCCGGCTGGTCAATCAGCGGTTTCACGAAGTCCAACTGGAAATTTCGAGATAAAGTCGCCACTACTCCGATTCTCAGCGCTTGGAGTTTTCGTCCCGTGCCGTATTTTAGAGTATCCAGCATTTCGTTTCCCGCCTTGAAGATGGTATCGGCATAATCGAGCGCGATTTTTCCTGCCTCGGTCAAGATCAAGCGCTTATGCTCGCGCTCGAAAAGCGCCTCCTCAAGGTTTTCTTCGAGCCGTTTGAGCTGGGCGCTGAGGGCCGATTGCGAGACGTTCAGCCGCTCGGCCGCGCGGGTGAGGTTGCCTTCCTTCGCAATCGCATGAAAGTAGCGAAGGTGGTGATAGTTGAGCTGATTCATGATGGCTGTAGTTTTGATCCATAACAAAAAGAGAACGATAAGACAACAAGCTTCTATTGGAACTTATGAAGTGAATTTCGTATAACCCGCCTCATGAACGAACCGACAGACACCGAATCCATCGCGGTCATCCTCGCCACCTTGGCCTTTATCCCTTCGGCAGTCCTGACGATTCCCACCCTACTGCCATTCATGCGAGGGGAGGGGCAGGTCGTCGCTCGGCGGGCCACTTGGGCGGCGTTAGCCTCCTTTCTGGTTTCTCTGATTCTCTTCGCCACGGTCCTGGTCGTCGGTCCTGTTTCCGCCACACTTCTTGATTTTGGGGCCCTTGATCTCAGGGTCGGCCTCGACCACTTCTCTACTTTGATCCTCTTGATGGTCAGCTTTCTGGGATTGGTCATCACCCGCTATTCGATCAATCACATGGGTGGCGACCCCCGGCAGGACGCCTTCACTCGCAGGCTTCTCGTGACCATTTCGATGGTGCTCTTGCTCGTCGTAACTTCCAACCTACTGCTCTTTACGATTGCTTGGGGTGCCAGCAGTTGGTCGCTCCATCGCCTCTTGGTCTTCTACCCCGAGCGCCCGGGGGCGAAGTTGGCTGCTAAGAAGAAATTCATCATCAGCCGCCTCGGCGACCTCTGCTTGATTGGCGTTCTAATCATGACGTGGCAGCACTACGGGACTTGGAATTTCAGCGAGCTATTCGATCTCGCTCAGGCGAGTCCAGCGCCCTCAGGCATCGCCTTTCTCTTGGTAATCGGCGCGATGATGAAGTCCGCGCAATTGCCCTTCCACAGCTGGCTCCCCGAGACCATGGAATCACCGACGCCAGTCTCCGCCCTGATGCATGCGGGGATCATCAATGCCGGCGGATTCCTGATTCTTCGCCTGAGCCCGCTCATCGTCCAGTCTCCCTTGGCGCTCGATGCCCTTGCTCTAGTAGGCGGGGCGACCGCCATTCTTGGTTCTCTGGTGATGATCACTCAGCCGAGCATCAAGCGGGCGCTTGCGTGGTCGACGATTTCGCAGATGGGCTTCATGATGTTGCAGTGCGGGCTCGGTGCCTTTGCACTCGCCGCGCTGCACTTGGTTGCTCACTCATTCTACAAGGCGCACGCCTTTCTCTCCGCCGGTGGCATCGTCGCTCGTGTCGCCAAGCGCAGCAATCAGCCAACCGCCGCTCCCGCACGGATCTGGGCGTTTGCCATTGTCGTGGCAACGGCTCTCACTTTCGCCGCTCTAGCAGCCAAGGCTGGTCTAGGACATGTTCACGCCTCCGACTGGGTTCTCTTCTCAGTCCTCGCTCTCGCTCTGGTCCAGCTCATCACAGGCACCTGGTCGGCTCGCCTACCGAAATTCGGAATGCTCTGGGGTTTCGGCCTTGCAGCAAGCGTCACCGTGATCGTAGTGCTGCTGCACGGCGCGGTTGAGAGCTTCTTCGCGGGTTCCTTCCCCGAATTTGCAGCGATCCGCTCCGCATTTGGCTGGGTGCTCTTGGTGCTGGTCCCCGTCCTGCTCTTCGGGATCATTCTGCTCCAGGCCCAGCTCGGCAGGGGCACGGAGTCAAAGTCGCTGCGCAAACTCTACCTTCACGCCGCCAACGGATTCTACCTCGGCACGCTTTTCGCCAGACTGATCGGCGTCAGAGGAGGTGTCCGCTCAAAATAACTCCCCCTTATATCTTTCACCCAATCTCCCCATTTCATGAACGCCATCAATCAAGCTGAACCGAGCGCCCCGCAAACGATGACAAATACCGACTGGAAAAAGGCTGCCCAGATTGCCTCCGATCGCACCCCGCCACTGTGGCCGCTCAAGCACTTCGTCGCTGTGAATCCATTTCTCGGAATGAGCGACCTAAGTTTCTCCACCGCCGCTCAATGCATGGCTCGTGCCGTGCCAGGTGGCATGCTAATCGATCGCGACTTTTTCCGTAAGAAGCGGGCGATGGGCGTCATCACTGATCAGTTGCTCGAACAAGCAATCGAGAGGCTGCATCGGCTCGGCGAACTCCCGCTGATGGAAGGCGAGGCTCTCCCTACGCTTGCCGAACTGAAGACTTGGCTCGCTGACGAGACCAAGGCGATGGAAAACATTGGCACCTTCGCCCATGCCATCGACCGCCTGCACGGCACCCACTGGGCCGAAGAGGTCGTCGAGGAGATTTCACGCTGGATCGGCTCTTATCTCGATGAAGGCCAGGCGCTCTGGGGGCAGCCGTGGAAGCAAGCCCCCTTGTTCAAGGCATGGAAGGAGGCCGCCTCACTCGATCGCAATCCCGAACTTCTCGGGCTCAAAGGATTTCGCAAATTCGTCGCCGCCCTGCCCGATGACCCGATCGAAGCAATCGCACAGCTCGCCGAGATGGCTGAGACCAAGGTCGAAAATGCAGACGACTGGTTCCATCGTGAAATTCTCAGTGTTGGCGGCTGGGCCTCATGCCTGCAATATCGACTCCGAGAGGGTATGATCGAGGACGGCCCGACTTCGCTGCTCGCCGTTAGGCTCGCCTTTGATGTGGCTTTGCTATTGCAGCACGACGACCCCAATCTCCGCGCCCTCTGGCGCGATCAAGTGCTCGTCCGAGACGCTCAATCAGACCGCGAATTGCTCCTCCAGTTGGTTTGGCAGGAGTCCTTCGAATTGTCCCATCAGGAGCAATTGCTCAAGGAGCTTCCATCCACCAAGGCGAGCGCTGAACAGAGGTCAAGCGAGCGTCCCGATGCACAAATGGTCTTCTGTATCGACGTCCGCTCCGAGCCGATGCGCCGTGCCATTGAGGCTGAAAATCCACAGGTCCAGACCTTCGGATACGCGGGCTTTTTCGGCATGCCAATTGCCAAGCTCGACTTTGGCAAATCCACGCCCGCCGTGCACTGTCCTGTAATCCTCAAGCCACCCTACCACGTCCGTGACGGCGTAAGCCCTGAGCAGACGGAAGAAACGCTTAAGGAGGCCAAGCAAAAATCCGGACTAGCCACTGTCTGGAAGTCGTTCAAAGACTCCGCCGTCTCCACTTTCAGCTTCGTCGAGGCCGCTGGGCTGAACTACAGCTGGTCGCTGATCCGCGATGGCTTCGTGCGCAAGGAAGTCTCTCATGAAACTCCATACCGCCCACAGCCCGATGACTTCACCGCCGGGTGTGGCATTCCCAGTGGGGACCAGGCTGAGCTCGCCAAAGGACTGGTCCGCGCGCTCAACCTCAACCAATCGGCTGGACGGCTCATCGTGCTCTGCGGCCATGGTGCCAGCACCAAAAATAATCCCTACGATTCCGGCCTGCAGTGCGGCGCGTGCGGCGGGCACTCAGGCGACTTTAATGCCCGCCTAGCCGTCAATATCCTCAACCGCCCCGAGGTCAGAGCCGAGCTGGAAAAGGCAGGCTTGGGCATTCCTAAGGATTCTCTTTTCGTCGCAGGGCGTCACGATACCACCTTGGACGAGATCACTCTCTTCGACGAAGAGCAGGTCGCACCCAGCCACATGCCTGACCTGCTCAAGCTGAAAGATGGTTTGAAAGCCGCGGGTGAATCCGCCAGAGCCACCCGCGCTCCGAAGCTCGGTATCGACTCTCAGGACCCCGCCACCCGCAACAAGGCCATCAAGCACCGCAGCGACGACTGGTCACAGGTCCGCCCCGAATGGGGGCTCGCGGGAAATGCCGCCTTCATCGTGGGGCCGCGTGAAAATACCAAGGCCCTCGACCTCGACGGGCGCGCCTTCCTGCACCACTACGACTCCAGCGCCGATCTCGAGGGGGCTGGTCTCCAAGGCATCCTGGCAGGCCCCATGGTCGTTGGCAGCTGGATCAACCTGCAATACTACGCATCGACCGCAAACCACGAGGTCTTTGGTAGCGGCAACAAAGTTCTCCACAACGTCAACGGCACCCACGGCGTCCAGCTCGGCAACGGCGGCGACCTCAAGAGTGGCCTTCCTTGGCAATCCATCCACGACGGTGAAAACTGGATCCACGAGCCAGTCCGACTCAAGGTCTTCGTCGACGCCCCTGAGACCAAAGTCCGCGCCGCCCTAGCAGCCCAGCCCTCAGCCGCCGAACTGGTCAAAAACCACTGGGTCCACCTCCACGTCGCCAACGGCCAAGGAGGCTGGCAAGCACTCGAATTGCACCAGTGACGCAT
>CAXIBU010000200.1:0-5912 GCA_964021555.1 uncultured Verrucomicrobiales bacterium
CTCAACGCCCTTCCACATTTCTAAGGTCTGAGAAACAAAGGACAACACCAAATAATTAGCTTCCGAATAACACCTTGCAGGGCCCTCATTCAAATGCGATATTGAATATCGCTCTTTTTCTTCAGCTCTCCTATCCATCCATACGAGGCAGGTTCTCCACCTCTCGGACCATATCATGAAATCACTCACCATCTCGATTTGTCTTTTCGCTGTCTCCCTCCTCATCCCACTCACCGCTCAAGACGCTCCCGCACCTACGGAGGCGGAGGCACCAAAAGATCTTGGATGGCCCCGAGAATTCAAGACAGATACTCATACCGTTGTTGTTTTTCAACCTCAGGTCGAGGAATGGCTCGACTACAAAACACTTAAAATGCGCATGGCTGTCGCCGTCTCTGAGACTGGCAAGGAGGCCGAGGCTGTCTACGGCGGACTCTTCCTAGAGGTCACCACCGATGTAAATTCAGAAGCGGGCCAAGTGCTACTCACCGACCGCAAGACCACTAAATTGGTCTTTCCTGATACCGATGACGCTGAACGAGACCGCCTCGGGGGGATCATCAAGCGCGCCGTTCCCGACAAGCAAGAGCTCATCGTCTCACTCGACCGCATCGTCGCTGCCGTAGCCGCATCCGAGCAGCAGATGCAAGAAGTAAAAGCTAGCGAAGAAGTCCCTCCCATTTTCGTCAGCGAAGAGCCTGCCCTTCTCGTGATGTTTATGGGCGAACCTGCCTTCGAACCCCTCGGTGATACGGGGCTGCTTTTTGCTACCAACACTAACTGGGATGTCTTTTTAACGACAGGTTCGGCCTCGGCTTATTACCTCCGCGTCGACAATGAATGGCTCACCACCAGCGATGCTAAAAGCGATCAGTGGCAGCCTGTCAAGGCTCTCCCTGCCTCTTTTTCCAAGCTCCCTGCGGATTCCAACTGGGAAGAAACTCGCGCTAATATCCCAGGTAAAATGGCCAGCGCTCCGATGAAAGTCCGCTATTGCGATCGTCCAGCCGAGCTGATTGTCATCGACGGCAAGCCCGCTCTTGCCCCGATCCCCGGTGACCCAGGCCTCATGTATGTGAAAAACACCGAATCCGACCTGTTTTTCCACACGGCTACCGGCACTTACTACTACCTCAGCTCAGGCCGCTGGTTCAGCGCCAAGTCGCTCTCTGAGTCTTGGTCAAATGCCCCTGCGGAACTTCCAAAAGAATTTTCCGAGATACCCGAAGACCACGAGAAAGGTGCAGTCCTCGCTTCCGTCGCCGGCACTCCAGCAGCATCCGAAGCCATCATCCGCGCCTCGATCCCAGAGCGAGCAACCGTTAATCGCGCAGAGACCACTTTGGAAGTCACTTACGAGGGCGACCCACAATTCAGCGCCATTCCAGGCACTCAAGGCGTCGAATTCGCTCTCAACAGTAACTTCGATGTCTTCCGCGTCGTTAACAAATATTACTGCTGCCAAAATGCCGTCTGGTTTGTTGCCGACCAGGCCCTGGGCCCATGGGCAGTCTGCGATTCTGTGCCAGCCACAATCTACACGATCCCAGCGGAGCACCCGAAACACAATGTTACCTACGTGACGGTCTACAACTCAACTCCAACTACCGTCGAGACTGGTTACACTTCTGGCTACACCGGTTCTTATGTGGTTCGAGGTGTCGTTATGTTCGGCCTAGGCTACTGGCTAGCCAAAGAGCTCTACGAGCCTAACTACTGGTATTGGCACTGCCGCTACCACTGTCGCCCATGTTGGTATTCTCATGGCTGCGGTGCTTACTGGCACAACGGTCATTACATCCGCGGTGGTTCACGCTACTACGGCCCATACGGTGGCGCTGGTCGCTGTGCCATCTACAACCCTCGCACAGGAGGATGGGCTCGCAGTTCATACGCTTACGGTCCTCGTGGCTCAGCCTACTCTCGCTCAGCCTACAACCCCTACACCAATACCTTCGGTAAAATCACACGCGTCAGCACTCCCTACGGAACTGGCACTCGTGGCGTCGTTAGCCGTAACGGCAATTGGGCCCGTGGTGGCACCTACACTAATCAACGCGGCAGCATCGGTGGTGCTACTGGTTCACGTGGTGGAGCGGTTATCAGGGCAGACAAACGCTTCGGCGGTCAAGGCGGTATCGCTAAGACTCCCGGTGGCGACGTCTACGTCGGGCGTAACGGAGACATTCACAAGCTCGATCCTAAATCAGGAAAATGGCAAACTCGAGAAGGCAAAAGCTGGAAAGACAGCGGTCAATCTCAACTGAAAAGAACTCCTGCCACCGGTGGGGACAATGCTAAATTTGACACCAGTAAGCGTCCCACGCCCACCACTCGCCCAGCTAGCCGAGCAAGCAAACCAGCCGCCCAGCCATCCCAGCCAACTAATCGGCCATCGGTAAGCAAGCCGACTACCAAACAGCTCGATCGCCAAGCATACTCGCGCCACCGTGGCAGCCAGACCACTCAGCGCTCGACGTCACGTCGCTCGACTCCCACACGTCGATCCAACTCAAGCCGCCGTTCCTCCCCTTCTCGAGGAAGTTCACGCGGCGGAAGAAGGCGCTAAGCAAAAGCACTATTCATTTCGATAGCAGGCCTAGCTGAGCCCCTACCAGCTTCGGCCCACAGGCATGCCATTTCGTCTGGCGCATCATTGTGCAGAAGCTTTGGGCGGGGTTCGATTATCAAAGCGAAGACGCATTGCTTAACAGCCTCCAGCGATCAAATCCCCCTCCTCAGCCAGAACTCGCATTGGCTACCTCAGGCCCTGACAGGCCAGATTCATCCGACAGAACAAACACTGCAGCGGAGAGGCCAAATACTGAGCATGATGGCAGTTTCAACCGCCGAGAGGCTGAACAAACTCAGAAGATAAAGCGAGTGCGCAATCCAGCAAAGATGGCGGCGCCATTGTCTTCATCAATCGGATCGATAATCTGCAGATCAGCAGTCACTCGAAATCCATCAGTGACGGCAAAATCATAATAGATCTCAGCTCCAAACTCGTCGCCGAGGTTGATCCCTCGGTTAGGCAGTGCCGAGAAGCTGACGCTGTCTTTCAGTTCACCACTGACGCCGTTGTAGAAGAGACCAATACCAAATGAGTCACAAGGACGCGAAGAACCAACCCCATTGGAAACCAAGCCAACCGCCGCTGAATACGAAATAGGGTTTGGATCAGCATCGGAAAGAGCCAAGAACAAGAATGAACCCCAACCCTGACCTGGAGCGCTTGGATTGCGGGTCAATGACTGCTCCCACATGTAATTGATCTGCCAAGAATCCCCAGCAACATTAGGCGTCGCTCCGCCAACATTTGGAGGTCGGAGAATATCACTTTGATCCAGTGAGGTGGCATCGATGGTGCTAAAGCTGCCAGCAAGGGTATGGGTCCCCGGGCGTCCGTCCCAGTCAGTGCGGAAAGTGATGTCAGCAAAAAGGGTCATTTCATCTGAACTAAGTCCATCAAAACCAGCCGATGTGGTCGGGGAAATAGAATCCAGCACGCCAAAATTGACGAACGGCTTGCCATCTTGGAGAACGGTGCCCACAGCACCGAGCGTCGAAATGGGGAAGGTGCGACCAGCAATCGGCATCACCGTGAGGCTGGCATTCATGAAGCGGGACATTCCTTGACCGCCATAATAGAGCTTATCCACGAGATCTACTGTATTGAACTTACCAGCAGTCACGAGGAACGACTCGCTCAAGGCTTGGGTGACGGTAATGTTAGTGAAGGCAAATGCCTCCCCCTCTTCAGCTGGCGCTAACATCGCCACGTTAACGGGAGATAGAACGCCACCCAAGTTAGTAGTGTCGCCATAGCGATACTCCCCGTGAACCTTGATGAATAGGCCGGGCCAGAGACCTGCCTTCTGACCATCAATGTCCATAAAGAAGTCAAGCTTACCAGAAAACACCATCGAATCATCATTTCCGTTCAAGCGACCACGATCGCCATCCACCATGCCGTGATAAAAATTCGTCGCCTCGAACCGAAAATCAATTCCAGTATCCGCTGGACGGCGCAAGCCCCACATATCGCCCAAGAGCAGATCCTCGCAAGCGGACTCAGAAATTTCAGGTGTAGCAGCGACTTCAGGAGAACCTGCGATAGCAGATGTCCAAGAAAGAAGAGTCAGTGAGCTAGCCACTAAGGCACTAGATTTGAGGATTGGCGTATTTTTCATAGGCAAAATTTGTGGCGAAACGCTACGTTTCAAGAAGATCGCAAGCGCGAGGACTTTGTTATTGTGGCATTTTTTGTCAATTACCATTTCACTGACGAACATGCGTAAAACTTCAATATCCACTGGTCATCAGACGGTTCCAACTTTCCGACGGTGCAATTCTACGTCCCTCCGACCGCCAACCGCAAAGGTTCCCCGGGAGGTCAACACCAAAAAATTTCAGCCTAAGGGGCACCTCTGAGATAAAAGCTTCTGATTTGAGGCTGGCACGCTCCATAAGAAAATGGCCATTATGGAGGACGCACCGTCGCAGGAGACTCTACTCCTTTTTATCGACCTATCATTTCCACGAGTTAACAAACTATCCAAGCGAGAGCTTGGCTTAACCAACCACCACAAATCATGAGACCTATCATCAATCGGATTGCCTCCCTTGGCATCGTTTTCATGGCTTCTTCAATTTCAGCACAAGAACCTGCGACCAGTTACGAGGATTTCCCCGTCCTGCAAGCCAGTCAGCTATTAAAGCCTGAATTCTTGAATGGCCCCTATCATACCGTTATGGAAGCCGTCCCCACCCAAGGCTTCGCTAATCAATACACTGTTACGACCAAATGGGGCATCTTTAACGTCCGGGGTAATCACCTACTCAACAAACGCATCCATGAATTTAAAGCCATCGCGAAGCTTGAAGAGGCATCTAAGGGCGAAGAATTTCAGAAAGCCTTAGCATCGGCGGCAGCAAAGCCGTTCTATGCCGTCAGTGGTGCACTTAAGGATCCTGTTGGTGCCGTAGAAAAAATCGGATCGGGTGCTGGGAGACTTTTCAGAAAGGCGGGTGAGGCAATTAGTCGAGGAGGAAAAAAGTCAGCGAATACCGACAACGCAATGGCATCAATTCTAGGTTTTTCTGCAGCAAAACGTAAAATAGCAGGCGAACTTCAGGTTGACCCATACAGTGAAAATCAAGTGCTCCAAACGAAACTTGATGATCTCGCACGTGCCTCATTTGCAGGTGGTTTTGTAGTAAAAGCTGGCACATTTGCTCTCGGAACGGGTGCTAACATTGGCTTTGCTAAGGCCGTTGGCACAGTGAACCTCAATGCCGAAATTGCTGAAAATGTGTATCAAAATGATCCTACTACACTGAGCCTTCTCAATCGTGAGATCCTCCTAGAATTGGGTTTGGGTGAAGTTCCTACCGACACCTTCCTGAAACACCCAAAAATCACGCCAGCCCAACAAACTATCTTAACGAAATATCTTCAACGTTTTGGCTCCGTTCCTGGTATCGAAGACTACCTCAAGATGGTGGAATCTTCGCAAGATACTGCTGAAGTTGTCTATTTCATTCACTGCCTTTCCATGATGGCTGACTATCATGAGGCCACCTCTCCCGCAAAAAGAATCCTCAACCTCTTTGGTCTTCCTGCCTTGCACTGCGAAAACGGCACGCTATTGATCCCACTAGCCGTCGACTACGGTTCCTGGTCCTCCGAATCTGCCCGCCTATCCGCGGCACTTGCCAGCTACAACCCACAAGTGATCATTTCACAAAGAGTCCTCTACATCGAAGGCCGCCTCAGCGACCGAGCTCGCAAAGAATTTGAAGCCCAAGGCTTCACCGTCAAAGACGGTATCAATACCCCCCTCTACAAGTAAGCCACCTCGGCTCAATTATGCCGACACCGCAATCAGCAAAAGTTAGTCTTCACTGAG
>CAXIBU010000201.1:0-5881 GCA_964021555.1 uncultured Verrucomicrobiales bacterium
ACGACTATCCCAGAACCATCCAGCACTGCCCTTCTCGGCCTCGCTGGTCTTGGTCTCCTACTTCGCCGTCGCAAGTAAGTCTGACTCACTCGCTCATAAACTTTCAAAGAGCCCGCTGGAAACAGCGGGCTTTTTCTTTGCCTAGTTCTCCAAGTTCTTCCACAGTGCCCGAGTGAAACGTTTACTTGTTGGCCTACTCCTGTTCCTGACTTTCAAGGCCGCCGCCTTGGACCACACTCAAGTGGTCGTCTTGTATAATTCCAACGAAGCCGAGAGCCGGGAGGTCGCTCTCGACTATGCCCGCGGCCGGGGAATCCCCAGCACTCAACTCGTCGGTCTCGATGTCCCCATGACGGACACAATCTCACGGGACGTTTACAACGAAAAAGTCCGTGCCGTCCTCGAACGAAAGTTCGCCACCAACGGATGGTGGCAAGCCCCCAGCACCACCCAGGGCAATCAGCCGATCGCTCTGAGGGAAACGAAGATGAAGGCCCTGGTCTGCATCCGAGGGGTGCCATTCCGCATCAGCCGATCCAAGGATAGGGTCGCTCCCCCAGAAGCGGTCAAGCAATTCAAAGGGGTCACTGAGGCCTCAGTCGATGGGGATCTGGCATGCCTTGCCACTTGGAATTCCAGCCTCACCGGCCCAGTGCCAAACCCT
This sequence comes from uncultured Verrucomicrobiales bacterium, assembly GCA_964021555.1. Classification (GTDB taxonomy): domain Bacteria; phylum Verrucomicrobiota; class Verrucomicrobiia; order Verrucomicrobiales; family Akkermansiaceae; genus CAXIBU01. The sequence goes on from CAXIBU010000201.1 coordinate 665, forward strand.
TACTTCAAGAAGGACACCCTATTCAATCAGAAGCAAATTCCCTGGGGAATGCTTTTGGTGACGCGTATTGACGGACCTAGCTACGAAATCTGCCGCCGGATGATCAAAGACGTGCTCGAAGTGGAAAAGACCGGCCTTTGGGGCCGCGGCTACATCGACTTGGCGGAGAAATACAAGCAGGGAGACGATTGGCTGAAGAACATCACCAAACAATGTGATCAAGAGGGTATTCCGTGTATTGTCGAGCCGACCAAGGACACCTTCACCAGCCACTATCCCATGACCGATGCCGCCCTGTATTTCGGCTGGTATCGCTACAACCGCGACGGTGCCCTGCTGAGCCGATCTTTCAAGTTTCGGAAAGGCGCCGTCGCCGTGCACATTCACTCTTTCTCGGCAGAGAAACTGCGCAGTAATAGCGAACGCTGGTGCGGACCACTCCTCGCCAAGGGGGCCGCTGCCAGTCTTGGCAATGTCTACGAGCCCTACTTGGGCATCACCCATCACCTCGACATTTTCTTCGATCGACTGCTCAAAGGCTACACCTTGGCCGAGGCCGCCTACATGGCACAGCCAGCCGTATCGTGGCACAACCTCGTTCTGGGCGATCCTCTTTACCGTCCCTTCAAGCATTTCAAAGAGGCCGACGGCGAGGTCCAAAATGGAGATAAAGTATTTCGCGCCTACCGCCTCGCTCACATGGAATGGCAGAACGACCCCGTGCTAAGGACCAGTAAAATTCGCACTGCGGCCAGCCGAATGAATTCCGGCACGCTCTACGAAGCGATTGGGGCCCAGCTCCTCCGCCAGAAACAATACGAACAAGCCGCCGCCTTTTTCGAATCCGCTAAAAATAGCTTCATCCTCGTGCCCGATAAGCTCAGGCAGGACATCAATCTCATCGACGTCCTACGAAGGCTCGGCAAAAAACAACAGGCTCTCGCCGATACCGAAGCCGCCATCAAGAACTACAAAGAAGTTCCCGAAGCCAAAGCTCTCATCGGCATCCGCAATATCCTGCGCCCACCAGCACCCAAACCGAAATCTCAGCCGAAAAAATAATCGGGGCAAAAACCATCCCTGAAGCTGGCCCCCGCTAGTCTCTGGGCTGCACCCATTGCCCTTTACGATATTGTAGCACTAGGTTGTCATCCCAATCCATGGGCGACCATCCTAGCTCGATCCCCTTATCGATCAGATCTTCGACCATCCGGTTTTGGAACACCTTCGGCGCAATCCCAACCAACATTTGCCCATCAGGCACTTCGTTTAGCTGAACTTTAATCTCAGTCTTCCCATCCTTACCTTTAGCGATCCAGCGGAACTGGTCGTCATCGAGATTGAGGAGAAAACTGCCTTTTTTCGGAATGCTCATGACACATCAAAAAAGGAAGATCGCACAAATGCCAAGCGTATTGCAGCTTCTTCAAGACATCATTCTCTCCTCATGAAATCGAAATTTCTCCTTTTTCTCACATTAGCAGCGAGTTTCATCCCGATTGCTGCCCAAATTCCAGCCTTGGTTCCACTACCTGCCAAGATCAAGCAGAACGATGGTGAGCTCACTCTCAAACAGCTCAAAACCGCTTCAGCTGATCCCGCTTTCAAAGCCGAACTCTCTCTCCTCTCCGAGCATTGGAAGTCCATCGATCTCCCCAAGTTCAAGACCCAGTCAACCCCAGGCGATATCCGCCTCCTCCAGTCCAAGCAAGAGTTGCCTGAGGGCGCTTATCTCCTGAAGATCGATGCATCCGGCATCACCATCTCCAGCTCAAGTGCCAGCGGTGCCTTTTACGGCGGACAAACTCTGTCGCAGCTGATCCTCCATTCGAAGCTTCAGGACAAACCACTTCCCTGTCTCGAAATTCAAGACCAACCACGCTTCGCTTGGCGCGGGCTGATGCTTGATGAAGCGCGGCATTTCATGGGCAAGGCCTACGTGATGAGCCTTCTCGACCAGATGGCACGACACAAACTCAACGTCTTTCACTGGCACCTTACCGATGACCAAGGATGGCGTATCGAAATCAAGGCCTATCCCAAGTTGACCAGTATCGGAGCCTTCCGCGGCGAGGGCACTAAATTGCCAACCCCCAAGTGGGATAAGAAAAACGAGAAAGATCCCGATGGCCCAAAATACGGCGGATTTTACACCCAGAAGGACATTCGTGAAATTGTCGCCTACGCCGCCGAACGACACATTGAGATCATTCCAGAGCTAGACATGCCTGGTCATGCCATGGCCTTCGCCGCAGCCTATCCCGAGGTCTTGCCGAAACAGGACGGCGAGGCAGGCGAGGGCGTCCACGGCCTGCGCGGCAACGTCATTTCAGTCGCTCGAGAAGAGAACTACCGCATGCTCGACAAGATCTACGGAGAACTTGCGTCCCTATTCCCGTCCAAATACGTCCACGTTGGCGGCGATGAAGTCAATGTGCAGGCCTGGAAGGTCTCCCCAGAGCACCGCGCCATGATGGACAAACATGGTTACAAGAACCCCCACCAGTTGCAGAACCACTTCATGCTTCGGCTTGAGAAAATTCTCAACGGACACGGCAAAACACTCCTCGGCTGGAATGAGATCATGCACGGCGGGCAACTTTCCAAGGACACCGCCATCATGGCTTGGATCAGTGTCAATGCGGGCCTTAACGCCGCCCGCAAAGGACATCCAACCGTCATGGCCCCAGGGCCGCATTGCTACTTCGATATGAAATACCCCGGCCCGGGAGAAACCGGCCACTGGTGGGCCGGCATCGTCGATACCAAGAGAGCCTACGAGTGGAACCCTCTCTTCGTTGATCAGTTGAAACCTGAAGAACAAGCTCGCGTTCTCGGTGTCCACTGCGCTCTCTGGACCGAATTTGTCCCGGATCCCGAGAATGCCGACTACAAACTCTGGCCTCGTGCCTGTGCTACCGCCGAGGTCGCATGGAGCCTCCAAGAAAAGCGATCTTGGGACAGCTTCTCAAGACGCCTCGGGCAGCACCTATCACTCCTCGATAAAACCAGCGACTCCTATCGAGTGCCCCCGCCATCTGCGACTCAAGCCAAAGGGTTGATCACCATCGCTCCTGCCTATCCTGGAACCGAGACGGTATTTACCACCGACGGCAGTGAGCCCACGGCAAGCAGCCCGCGCTACCAAGGTAAGCCCATCCCCCTCAGCCAGCTTTCGGCACTCCGTTACCGCACCATTCGCCCAAGCGGCCGCATGAGCAAAGTTGCTCAAGGTGCCACCCTCGAGCCTGTCCTCACTGCAGACTCGCGCACTTGGAAAGGCGGATCCACCACTGAAAAACTGCCGCTTGAAGGAGTGTTCGATCAAGATGGCAATTGGATCGCACAATTTAGCTACCTTGGCGGCAAAGAAGCCCTCGAACTCAAAAATCTCGCCCTCTACCAAGGGAACAAAGTCATCCATCGCTTTGATGACCTTAAGTTAGATCCGAAGAATCGCCGCCAGACGGCCCGCTTCGAATTGCAAGGTCTCGATAGCAGCTCGACCTACCACCTGACCTTTGAGGGCAAAAGTAAGGATGCACGCTTCCAGATCACCATCGACCGCTCCCCTTTCTTGGAGCCCAATGGCGCCACGGTCAGCACCGATATCGGCATTTATGGCAACCATCGCCCCACCAACCTCACGGACTGGGATCGCAGTTCGTTTTTCTGGAGCAACCGCGCCATCAAAAAGGGCGATTCGCTACTCATCGACCTCGGCGAAGCCTTGGAGTTAAGGGAAATCATCCTCCCAACCGGGAAGGCCGGCTCGAACGAGGACATCCTCGCTCAGGGAGTCCTGGAAGTCTCAACTGATGGTGAGGCATTTGAAACGGTCGCGAAATTCAATCTGGGAACGGCGAGCGCCAAGTTCAACAAAGCAAAAAACGTTCGCTACCTAAGAATTACCGCTCAACAGGATCAGACCTCGTGGCTCATTGTCAGAGACCCACAACTGAAATAAGTCAGCCTTTTTAATTTCCAAACACATTGAGGGGTTGATCATCTAATTTGAATGAATCAAAGTCCTCCAACGTCCAATCTCTTATGCAACGCCGAAGCTTCCTCACCCATTCCGCCGCACTTGTCGGTGCCGCTCTCACGTCCAAATACGCCTTCGCTGGCGATGACGCCGCAGTGAAAGATCCACTCTATCAAATTTCCCTCGCCCAATGGTCACTTCACCGCATGCTCCGCAAGGGTGAAATTGATAACCTGGCCTTCCCTGAATTCACCAAGAAAACCTTCGGCATCAACGCTGTCGAATACGTGAACCAGTTCTTCGTAAAAGAAGTGAAGAACATGGACTACCTCAAGCAGCTCAAAAAGCGCTGTGATGACAATGGAGTCGAGAGCGTGCTCATCATGTGCGATGGCCTCGGCCACTTAGGCGCAAAAACGGAGAAGCAACGGATTCAAACCGTCGAAAACCACAAGCCGTGGATCGACGCCGCAAAATTCCTCGGTTGCCATAGTATCAGAGTCAACGGACACGGCTCAGGCTCGCCAGAAGAAGCGGCGAAGACCGTCGCGGACGGTCTGACCAAGCTCTCCACCGTAGCCAAGGAACAAGACATCAATGTCATCGTTGAGAACCACGGTGGCAATTCATCCAATCCGGATTGGGTGGTAGGTGTTCTTAAGAATGTCAACATGGATAACTGCGGAACCCTGCCCGACTTTGGCAACTTCCATGGTCACGACCGCTACGATGGCATCAAGAAGTTCATGCCATACGCCAAAGGAGTCTCCGCGAAGACCCACGAATTCAACGACAAAGGCGAAGAAACTAGAACCGATTATACGAAAGCCATGAAACTGGTCCTCGATGCCAATTATCACGGCTACGTCGGCATCGAATATGAAGGCAACAAGCACAGTGAAGTCGAGGGCATCAAGCTCACTAAAGCCCTTCTGGAAAGGGTTCGCACCCAGCTTGCTAGCAAATGAAGCTCGCCCGCCTCAATGGCGAGCCCGAGATATTCCACTCCATTCAAGGAGAGGGCGTCAGTCTTGGTGTCCCTTCAGTGTTCGTGCGCCTCTCACTGTGCAACCTACACTGCACTTGGTGTGATACTGATTACACGTGGAACTGGAAAGGAACGCCTTGGCCCCACCAGAACGACAGTCAACCCGACTACCAAAAATTCGACAAAAACGAGCACATCGTCGAGATGAGCCCCCGGGCCGTCGCCGAACTCGTGCTGAAATTCG
>CAXIBU010000202.1:0-5822 GCA_964021555.1 uncultured Verrucomicrobiales bacterium
CACCATTTGGCCTCGCGTGGGTGTTTCTGCTTTTCAAGGGTGGTGGAATTTTCCATTGATGTGGCATGCAGCAATACTTGGATCTTCTGCGAGATGTTTTGGCCAATGGCGAGGCCCGTGAGGACCGCACGGGGACTGGGACGATCTCGGTCTTTGGGCGTCAGGCCCGCTATGACCTTCGCGAGGGCTTTCCTTGTTTGACGACCAAGAAGTTGCACTTGCGCTCGATCATTCATGAGCTGCTCTGGTTCTTGAAGGGGGAGACGAATATCGCCTACTTGAAGGAGAATGGCGTGCGCATTTGGGATGAATGGGCGGATGAGGATGGCGAGCTTGGGCCGGTCTACGGTCAGCAGTGGCGGGCGTGGAAATGCGAAGATGGCAGCACCATTGATCAGGTGGAGCGCTTGATTGCCGATCTGAAGGAGAAGCCGCATTCGCGACGTCATTTGATCTCAGCTTGGAATGTCGGGCAGGTCGATAAGATGGCCCTGCCGCCTTGTCATTTGCTGTTTCAATTCTACGTCCACGAGCCCACCGAACCCGGCGGTCGGCGTGGTCTGAGCTGTCAGCTTTACCAGCGCTCGGCGGATCTCTTTTTGGGAGTGCCTTTCAACATCGCCTCGTATGCGCTGCTGACGATGATGGTGGCGCAGGTCTGCGATTATGAGCCGCGCGAATTTGTGCATAGCTTTGGCGATCTGCACCTTTACTCGAACCACATTGAGCAAGCGAAGCTCCAGCTCACCCGCGAGCCCCGCGCTCAGCCGACGATGTGGATCAATCCAGAGATCAGCGACATCCACGCCTTCACTTTTGAGGACTTTGAATTGCGGGACTACGATCCCCATCCCCACATCAAGGCTGCTGTTTCGGTCTAAATTCCACTTCGCATGAGCCAAGCAACTTTAATTGGAATGGTCGCCATGACGCCGCAAAGGGTCATCGGCCGAGGTGGAGATCTGCCCTGGCATTTGCCGGAGGACCTCAAGTTGTTCAAGCGCACGACCAGTGGTCGCCCGATTCTGATGGGGCGCAAGACATACGAATCGATTGGGCGGCCTCTGCCGAAAAGGCGGAATTTGGTCCTGACTCGCGACCCAAGCTGGTCGGCCGACGGGGTCGAGGTGCTGCACGAGGTGAACGAGGCGCGAGAGCTGATCGGCGATGATGAGACCTTGTTCGTGATCGGCGGGGCTGAGATCTATCGCATTTTCCTGCCCGAGCTCGATGAGTTGCTGGTCTCGCACGTTTACGAGTGCCATGAGGGCGATACGGTGTTTCCTGAATTTGAATCGTATTTCGAGGCTCCGGAAGTGGTGGAGGTCTTCGAAAAATTCGAGCTGCGTCGTTACCTTAAGAAGCGGTGAATGAGGCGCAAGTCGGTCGCTCGGTGAAATGCCTGAGCCTGCAGGAGTGGCGTCCGCTTCGTAACCAGCACAAGGCTGAGGTAAGAAAGTGGACCGAGCCGTGCCGACAGCGGCGGGCTTGCGATGAGTCGCACCCCGTGCATGACTTTCTGTTCACCTACTACTCCTATCCGATGGGTCGGCTGGAGCGCTGGCATGCGGGGCTCGGGTATTGTTACGAATTTCCTGAATCCAAGGGCTGGGAAAAGGTCTTCGCCCCGCGAGATTATGTCTGGGAAGAGGGGATCGTTCATTTGCGCGAGGAGAGGCTCAACGAGTATCGACGACAACGTCTGAGCTGGATGCTGGAATTGCTGGAAGCGACGTCGAATCGCGCCCCGCACTTCGGCTGCTACGGGCTTCACGAATGGGCGATGGTCTATCGAGCGAAGGAAATTCGCCACCGAGAGACGAGTCAGCTGCGCCTGCCGCAGGAACAGGTGGATGAGCTGGTGCGCTCGCGGAAGCTCTGCTGCACGCATTTCGATGCCTTTCGTTTCTTTGTCCCTGAGACCCAGCCGATGAACCACTGCCAGCCCAGCTTGGAGAGTCGGCAGGATCTCGAGCAGCCCGGGTGCCTGCACGCCAACATGGATCTCTACAAATGGGCCTACAAGGCGCTGCCCTGGATTCCCAGTGAACTGGTTTGGCGATGTTTCGAGCTAGCGCTCAAGGGACGCGAGATCGACATGCGCGCCAGCCCCTACGAGCTCAGTGCCTATGGCTACGAGCCGATCAAGATCGAGACTCCGGAGGGGCGTGTGGAGTATGAAAAATGCCAGCGTGAACTGAGTGCCGCCGCGTCTGTGCTGCGGCTGGAACTGATCGAGGCACTGCGCTTGGTCATTGGGTGGTGAATTTGGAGCAAAGGAAGGAGGAGTTTCTCTTTTTTTAGCATTGCGTTTTGGGCTTTGATTACTCATTCCAAGCGCATGAAAATTTCTCTCATCACATTTCTAGCACTCGGAGCACTGTTCAGCACTTCTTGTGAGCAACAGAAATGGGAAGATACTAAGAAATTCCATGAAGAGCACGGTCATGGCGGCCACGGCGAGCATGGTGACCATGGGCATGGCGAACACGGTGAAGGTGATCACGGTCACGGTCACGGTCACGGTCACGATGGCGATCACGGCCACGATGCCAAGAAGGGTGATGCTGCAGGTCACGGGCACGCGGAAGGTGCTGACCATGCCGATCACTGATCGCTAGTTCGAAGGAACCTGTTGGGCAACCAAGCTGATCCGCTGGGCAGCGGTGGCTTGTTTCGGCGATAGAAATTCGATGCGATAGATGCTCGCGTAGGGGCCTGAACTGGCAACTTGTTTCGAGCGGTTTGGCGCGGTTTCCTCGTCATTGGCGAGGCTGTCCTGATCGAGACTCAGGCTGGGGAGCTTGCCTGTCGGATCGGTGAGGATGATTTGGATGTCGTTGAGCTCGCGATTCGGCGTCATCAATTGGAACTGCCAGCGATAGCCGGCTTGTGCCTTCGGCAGGTCGACGGCAATGGTCGCTGCGAGACGGGGCAAGTCTTTGGCCAGCCGAATTTTGTAAACCGCATCGTGCAGGATCAGCGGCGCTGGAACGGGCGAAACGGCTGGTTCCGGCTCTGGTGACTTTTTCCACTTATCGAGGAGTGAGCAGCTGGAGGTGAGGCAACAAATGAGGAGGATGCAATGAAGCTTGGCCATGTCGGAAGTTAAGAGTCTGCAAGGCTCGGGGTGAAGCTTGGATTTTATCTTTCGATATCAGAGATCTGCTTTTGCCCAATGAGCTGTGATGTGTCAGTCTACCGACGTGGTTCAACTTCGTTTCCTTATCCTCTCATTCGTAAGTCTCTGGCTGGTCTCTTGTTCCAGCTCAAGTTCGATTCCGTCATCGACCTCTCATTCGCGAGCGGTGCCGCAATCGACCGATAAGTTGCCGCTTGGCCTGACGGTTAAGAAAATGATCATCCCCAAGGGAACCAACGGTCGCCACCGCACGCGGTCGATGCGCCCGCGCTACATCACGATTCACTCCACGCAGAACCGGGCTCGCTCGGCCAATGCCTATTCGCATGCGAAAGGGCTCTACAATGGGAATTTCAAAGCCACTCATAATTCGCTCGGCTACCTGACCTGGCACTTCACGATTGATCAGAGCAACATCTACCAATCCTTGCCAACCAATGAGCAGGGACAGCATGCCGATTATGAGGGGGTGGGCAACCGAGCTTCCATCGGGATCGAAATGTGTGAGAACCGCGGTAACAGCCGCAGCCGGACGGTGGACCGAACGGCTCGTTTGACGGCGGTATTGATGAAGAAACACGGCATCTGGATCAATAATGTCGTGCCGCACCAGCACTGGAGGATGCGCAGGCACTCGGACGGGCGTGATCTCGGGCACAAGAACTGCCCGCATTTTCTCATGACCAATGGCAAGCCCGGCGCGAAATGGCGTCAGTTCCAGGCCAAGGTGATGTCCTACTATCGTCAGCTGTGAGCTTTTCGATTGATCTGACGAAACGGTCTCTATGTCTCGGTTGATATCGTAGTTTTCTGCAAATGAATCTTCTCAAAACCAAGTTGGGTCGGTTGGTGGCCTTCGGTGGCCTCTATCTCAGCGAGGGCCTTCCCCAAGGTTTCACCGGAGTGGCACTGGCGCTTGAATTCAAACGCAGGGGGATGGACGCCGCTGCTCTCGGTGCCTTTGCCGGAACGATCTTATTGCCGTGGTCCTGGAAGTTCCTGATGGGGCCTCTGGTCGATAACCTCTATTTCAAGCGCTTCGGTGCTCGCAAGCAATGGATCGTGATGGCTCAGGTCGGCATGTTACTGACGCTCTGCCTGGCGATGTTCAACCTGCCGGTGTTCGAGGCTAGTGGCGAGGTCGTTGGGCTCTCCTTATTCACGGTGCTGTTGGTGATCCACAACGTCTTTGCCGCCACTCAGGATGTCGCAATTGATGCGCTGGCCTGTTCGGTGCTGAAAAAGTCGGAGCGAGGTCTGGCGAATGGGGTGATGTTCGGTGCGGCGACGGCTGGGCAGGCCCTGGGGGGCTCGGGGGTGATTTTCTTGAAGGGGCGATTGGAGAGTTTCGAGACCTCCGCCTTTATTGTGCCATTGCTCCTGGCGGGAGTGCTGACCATGGTGATCACTTCGATTTGTGAAAAGAGCGCGGCCGAGGAGATGGCGGACGGAGAGCTGCTAAGCGCTGAGGACGATCCCAAGCATGACTCCGACGATAAAGTCGCCGCGCAGATCTACGCTTATTCCGTCACGGTATTTAAGACTTTCTTCCTGACCCGAAGAGGTTTCCTTGGAATGGTCCTGGCGCTGTTACCTTTCGGCGGAATGGCGATCAGCATGACGGTCTCGACCATCCTCACGCCCAGCTTGGGAATGAGCGATGACGAGATCGCCTTCATGGGGCTGGTAGGCACCTTGCTTTTCGTGCCGTTTTGTTTGCTCGGCGGTTGGCTGTCGGATCGGTTCGACCGTCGGGTGATTCTGTCGATTTGCTGTGTTCTCTCAGTCGTGCCAGGGCTGTGGATGGCCCAGCAACTAGGACAAGCCGGCTGGGAATACATGCCGGAGGGCGTTGATGGTGTGTGGGAGCGAAACGAGAGCCTGATCCAGTCTTGGTGGATCGCGAGCATGGTCTTCTCGGTATTTTTCGGCCTGCTCTACGGGATCAAGAGCGCCTTCTTCATGGATATCGTGAACCCGAAGATCGCAGGCACGCATTTCACCGCGATGATGGCCATGAGCAACCTCGTGATTGCCTACACCTACTATTGGGAAGGCAAGGCGCTGGGCTCCGTGGAATCGGGCGGTTGGGGGTGGACCAATTCGACCATCTTTTTGGTGGATTCGATCTTTGGCTGCGCCTTCCTGCTAGTGATTCCCTTCGTCAAGCCGCGTCAGATCTCCGATGAGGATCTGCCTGATTTGTGATCCTCGTCGTGCTGAGGTCGAAGAGATACGCCAGAATCGCCCCGGCCGTGTAGCGCGCGAGGTCGATCCAGACAAAGGTCTGACCGAGTAAAAGTCGGCCTGGAAGGGTATCGCGCAGCTGGTCGAGCCAGTTCACTTTAATCAGCTGGCTGAACTCCACTGCGAAGCTGATCGCGATGGAGGCAATTAACAGATGAAAAGCCGAACTGCGGGGGAGGGCAAAGGCAAGCGTGAGGTAGACCGCAACAGTCCATAGAGCATCGCCCGCATGGTCAGCCAGAAAGTCGGGCAGCGCCGCCCCGAAGCGACGCGAGCCCAGCCCGAGCACGATGACTACCACCAGCGTCAGCGCGACTTGAATCCTTGAGCGTGGGTTTTTGAGGGGCATTTGGTTAGGGTTGGAACCACGAAATACACGAAATACGCGAAAACAAGCAGGGTGAAACCAGAGCTAGGGTTGGGAACCGATGGT
>CAXIBU010000203.1:0-5758 GCA_964021555.1 uncultured Verrucomicrobiales bacterium
AAGTGTGAGAAAGGGCAAACGAGGGAGAGCTCGGAACCTGAATCGTCAACTTTGAGATTGAAGACCGTGGTCCCCGCTAAGAGCTGCGCGCTGTGGAGTAGGACCAGCGCGAGGGATAGGATGAATTTCATGCGGATTAAGCTTCTTTCAGAGTCTTGGGTGTCTCGGTCGCCTGATCGGGAACTTCGGCGACAATTTCGGCGATGACTTTGCGGGTCGTTAGTCCCTCAAGTTTGGCGCGGTAATCGAGCACCACTCGGTGTGCCATCACGGCAGGGGCCAAGAGCCTGACATCTTCGAAGCTCGCATTCGGGCGCCCGTTGAGGAGGGCGTGGGCCTTGGCGGCGGAGGCGAGAGAGAGTGCCGCCCGTGGGCTGGCTCCGAATTTCAAATTCGTGGCATTCTCGGATTCTCCTGGGTGAGTGGCATTGACCAAGCGAGCGATGAAATTCGCGACGACATCTGGTAAATAGACTTGGCGGGTGAGGTCGATCAGTTTGGAAAAGGCCTCGGGCGTCATCGCTTGTTCGACGACGGGCTCGGTGCCGAGCTCGCGCTTGAGCACGATTTGTTCAAGAGTCGCGGTCGGATTGCGCAGGACTTCGAGTTTGAAAAGGAAACGGTCCAGCTGTGCCTCGGGCAGCGGGTAGGTGCCCTCGAGCTCGATGGGGTTCTGAGTGGCTAGAACAAAGAACGGCGAAGGCAGTGGGTGGGTGGTGCCGAGCACGGTCACGCAGCGCTCTTGCATCGCCTCGAGCAGGGCTGATTGAGTCTTGGGTGAGGCGCGGTTGATCTCATCGGCAAGAACCAAGTTACTGAATAGGGGACCTGGTTGGAAGACGAACTCTCGGGCTCCGTCGCGCTCTTGCAGGACGGGGTTGCCGGTGATGTCGCCCGGCAGCAGGTCGGGTGTGAACTGGATGCGCTTGGTATCGAGCCCTAGGGCTAGTGACAGTCCCTTGACCAATTGAGTTTTCCCCAAGCCGGGAAGTCCCTCAAGTAGCAAGTGACCACGGGCGAGAAGGCCGGTGACTACAAAGTCGATCAGCGTTTCCTGTCCGAAGAGAACTTGTTGCAGGGCTTGGCGGAGAATTTGGATATCACGGGCGGCCTGTTGTGCCTGCTCTTCGTTCAGATAGCTTTGGGTCATGGTTCGGATGAGGTGTCTTCGGAGAAGTAGTTCTTGAGGAGTGAGCGCTCGCGTGGGTCCACCAAGCGGTTGCGTAAAATTCGGTCGCCGCCCTGGCCGGTGTTATCGGTGTCGCCGCCTTGCTTGAGCTGGTGAGGGGTGCGCTCGACCTGATGCTCGCCCTCGCGGGTATCGAGCTTGTCACCTAGGGAGGGACGCAATTCGTTGGCGCGCAGGGGATCGAGCTTGCCCAGATCAAGCGGAGCCTGCGGCGTGCCTTCGGGGTCGCCGCCGTCACCGGGCCCGCGCTGGGGCTTGCCATCTCCTCCTTTACCATTCTGATCCTTGTCTTCGCCCTCACCTTCGCCGTCGCCATTTCCCTTTCCTTGGCCTTTTCCTTCACCAGGGTCGCCACCTTGCATCTTGTCCATGCGCTCGCCCATTTCCTTCATCTTCTCGCGCAGTTCCTCGAGTTGCTCGGGTGTGAGCTGATTCTTGAGGGCCTCGGGATCGATGTCTTTGAATTTTTCCAGCAGTTCTTGGTTGGGCTTGAGCTTGCCCTGCTCAAGCTGTCGCAGGGCTTGATCCATTTGTTCAGCCAGTTGTTGGCGCTGGCCGGGCTTGAGCTTGGTCTGCTTGAGACCCGCTGCCGCTTGACGGGCCCGCTGTGCCGCATCTTTAAAGTCGCCGACTTCGCGCTGATGTTCCTTTGCCAGTTGGGCGGCGGCTTCTTGAGATGCGTGAGAATACCAGTCCTCTGGCTTCTGCTCTTTTAACTGTCGGAGGCGCTTTTCCAACTGCTCGGGGTAAGCCTTGTCGATCAAGGGATCGTCCTTAAGTGCTTGGGCATCCGCCTCAAGTTGTTGCCACAGGACGGGAGCCAGGGAGGGCGAATCGCGTGCGATCTGCGGGGTAACCGGGATCAGCAATGAGCTGGTGAGCAGCCCGATGCTCAGAAGCGTGGGAACTAACGAACGCATGAGATTCCAGCGCAGGGGTGATTCATTATGCCGTGGCACTTCGGGCCACTTGCTTCGCCCGGCGAGTGCGGTGCTCAGTGAGTTGTTAAGGCCGTAGCGCGATTCCAGACGGACTAGCGCATTTTCCAAGCTCTCAAAGTGGGGCTTCGCCAAATGCAGGGCCAGAAGAACTGGCACCACTACCGAGACGGCCAGCAGATAAATCCAAAGTTGGTCGAACCAATCGGGATGATAGGTTCGCCCCAGTAGGAGCAGAACAGAGCCAATCAGGGCGGAGATGGCAAGCAGAGGAGCGAGCCGCTGCAGGAACCATCCAAAGTTGACCCGCCGTCTGAGAGACGCGGCCAAGGCGAGCCACTCGTGCTTGCTTTGATCGTTGGTGGGGCCTTGATCATTCATCCTTGTGAGCAACATAGGGGCTCAAATCAATCAGACAAGAAAAGGAATGCCTGATTGGTCAAAAATATCCACTGGCACAATGGATAGCGGCCTTTCCCGCGTGCACCGCGAACCGCTATTCTTCAGAAAACTGCGTCGCACACCACAGAGCGGCGTGAATCTTAAAGTCAATCAAGCAGCCCTCAGCCTGACGCTCGGCGAGCCAGGCATCGACGAAATTGACCGGCACGTGATGAACCGTAATGTTCTCGTTCTCCGTGCCGCCACCCTCTCCCTTTTTAATAAGCTCGGTGGCAAAGAAAAGGTGAGTGATCTCACTAGTCATGCCTGCTGAAGTGGGGGAGCTAAGCAGCGGTTCGATGCTCCGAGCGTGGTAACCAGTCTCTTCCAAGAGCTCACGATTCGCCGTATCTTCCAGCGCTTCGCCCTCGTGTTCAGGCTCGTCGCCAACCAGACCAGCCGGAATTTCAATTACACGCTGATTGACTGGATGCCGATGCTGCTCAATGAGCACGATCTCGGAGTCATCAGTAATGGCCAAAATTCCGACGACTGAAGTGGAGTTCGGGCGCTCGGCAAATTCCCAATCATCGCGGCGGTAAAGGCCCAAGTAGTTGCCCTCGTGAAGGACTTCTTTGTTCGTGCTCATGTGCACGACTTTGATCGATGAAAGCGACTTTGACCAGCCATAGGGAGAGAAAATGATGTCGGGGGACGACGAGGGTGGTTTTCAATGCACTTGGAAATTCAATTGGAGACAGGCGGTTTGTTAGAATGACCACAGCAGCCGAACTGTCCCCCCACGAGAAAATTTCTTACGACCCATTGGTCAACCGATTAACTTCTCCGCTAGAGATTGTAGATCATCAAACTCATCCCCGAGGAGAGATTCATAATGTTTCCAGCGTCCGGCGGCGCCTTGATAGACTGTGCTTCTGACCGCGGAATAACTGGGTGATGTCACGACTTTCTGTCTCGCATGCTCCCATGGAGCGGCGCATCTCTGGTCCCAATTCAGTCCCAGATGATTAACTGCCTTTCGCATGTGTGATTCGAAATCCTCGACCAATTCTTCGTAGCGAACCTCGATTGCCTGCGTCCCCACAAGCTCTCGCAATTTCAGCCACAGGGAGAGCCGCCGTTTTATGAATCCTGCTGATGCTTTTGTGGTTAGGTGGCAAATTGAGTTATGGTTCGGCGGCAGAGCTTGGGAGAACATCGAAACCAAAAGGTCCCTAGGGTCGCGAAGTGCTACGATGATTCGCGCCTCTGGAAACACTCGGAGAAATGAGGGCAGCAGCTGAAGAAGATCAGGATTTTTATCAAGAAGCATACTTCCATTAATATCCCCCCCCAAGGCCACACGAATGAGCTCTAAGTAGGTCTTTCGATAGGCTTTGATCTGCGACGTGCCCAGTTGGTCCAGAAGATTCGCCTGCGGGACTTCCGAAGGTTTTCCTTCAAATATTGGGCCGTGGATCGCAGCCGAAAACACCGATGTTTCTTCAGCGGATACTAGATTTGGATGAGCATCCAAGCCCTGCTCGAGCAAGGTTGTGCCACTTCGTGGATGACCGGTAAGAATGGCGATACGCTGGTCACTAATAGGCTCGAGGTCTTTTTTCCACCTACAGAGATGCGAATCGGTAAACGAATCAACTACCTTGGTGGGATGCTGCTGGATGAACAGAGCCTGTTTTTGAAACAACTTCCAATTTGGATCTTTGGGATAATACTCCTTGGCCTTTCGCCAAGAACTTAGTGCCTGTGCATACTCGCCGCTACTATCGTGAACTTTGCCTCGTTCATACCATGCCCGTGCTATTTCCCAATGATGCGAAGGTTCATCATAATCGAGTGCAGCGAGAGCTTGATGCGCTTCTTCGAGTCGGCCTTGTTGTCGTGCGACTGAGGCGATAATTCTATGAGCAGGAACAGACTTTGAGTGATGGGAAAGCACATGTTCAGCAAGCTCACGGGCGCGTTCGAACTTGCCCAATCGTTCACAAATATCTGCCAGGCGAAGTGCTGCTCTCGCATCACTGGGTGGCAGAGAGCGTAATGCCACCTCAAGCATTTCAGCGGCTTCTCCATAGCGATTGTTCAAGCCAAGGGTATGCCCGAATGATAGAGCCAATTCGCCTGCTGAATTACCGGCCGCCTCGATGATCAAGTGGTAAATCTTCGTCGCGGTCTGCCAATCAGATAAAGTGAGGATTTCCTGTGCTACCGAAATGAGAGTCTCGTAGTCATAGCGTGCGCGGGCCTGCTTTGCAATTTTGTGAAAACCACTGAGGGCCTTCAATGCCGCGCCTTTTTCAGATAAGCGTCGACTGTGGTTTAACTGTTTTTGAAAGCTCAAGAATTCACGAAGGATGCAAAAGAAAATGCCCCGACTGTTTGCAGTCGAGGCATCGAACGATGATGATTCGCGTTAAGCGCGACGTCTGACGAGAAGCCCGAGACCTGCCAAGCCAACTAGCAAGGTGCTTGAGGGTTCGGGAACTTGGTTTAACTGAAGTCCGCCGAGACTATCACTGCGTTCCCCATCAAGAGTGAGTGTAATCGAACCGCCCGTTGCAGTGACGTTAGTGAATTCCCAGAACTGTTGACCGCTACTTGGTCCAAAACCACCAACGGTAACAGGAGTCCCACCATTAATTGTCAACTCTGATGCATCAAAGGCAGAGATATAGGTCAGGTTGTAAAGCCCACCAGGAACAAGACCACTAAATGTAACAGTGCCGATATCGACATTGTTGTTGCTTGTGAAAATGCCATCGCCGTTAGGCCCATTAGAGGGCAAATTTCCAGATCGCCCATTGAAGTAATTATCGTAACTGAATCCGAAACCAGACCAAGAAACGTTAACTCCAGTTGTAGCACCCGTGCTGTCGAGGAGGCCGACGATCGAATCGTTCGTTGCCGTCCCGTCGCCGTTCCAAAAATCATTTCCAGCCACGCTATCGATCCAGTTGACACTTTCTTCGGTTGCGGTGCTTACATTGCCGATTTCGAGGTCGCCTGCAAAATGCCCGGGGTTAGGATCTGCCCCGACACCGCCGCTACCAGCGGTCCCGAAGTCGATATTGATGAGCTGATTAGAGACAACTGTTGCGGCGTTAGCAGCACCGAGAGCGAGAGCAGCTAAAGCTGCCGAGGAGGATAATTTTTTCATAACTCTATTTGATGGAAACGACGGGAGAGATGGAGTGTCAACAATTTTTTTTAAAAGAGTCGTGTTGCCTCA